>CAZOXI010000080.1:0-9559 GCA_964583445.1 uncultured Bacteroidaceae bacterium
AAATACAATCCTGCACCCACAGTGGCATGCGGCCTTTGCTTCATGTCCCGGAACAGGTCGCCGCGATATTCTTCCGGAACCCCTTCATCAACAAACGCATACGCACCGGTGATCATCCCTACATCACTAAACAACAGCGCTTCCGTATGCCAGTCGATGTTCAGCAAACTGAATGAAAACAGGCTTTTCCTGAACTCAATGTTCCCAAGCAGGTAGCCGTCTGCTGCAATGCGGTTCCTGTTCATACCCCTGAGGGTAAAGGCTCCGCCTGGTCCGTCATGATTTTCAAGACTTGAATGAAATACGGGAAGGGCATAGAAAGGAATGGTGCCGGCAATCTTTTGCTGGCTGCTCAGACGGTAGGCAAAGATTGCGCCGACAGCAGGAACGGGGATATACTGACGGAGCGTAGTCACCTGCCGGATAAAAAACGAACTGCTTACCCCAGGCGGGGAAATGATAAAATAGCTCTCGAACCAAGTTCCGCCCTTGCAATGGATCTTGCCCTGGCGGGTATCGTAAATGATGCCTGAAGAAAACGTCAGCAAATTACCGCCGCTTTGCTCTTCTTCCGGAATGACCCCCCAGTCGACATACTTTTTATACAAAGTGGTAAGATCGGCGCTGTTCCCATGCGGGTCATCCGGAATATCAAAACGCTGGTAATCAATGTCACTCATTGCATACCGGTTATATTCCAGTCCCAAAAAAAAACGAAACTCCCTGGAGGTGAGATGCTTTTGAAGAAGTGCACGTACACGCAAAAGTTTGCGGTGATGCGAATAAAAATATTTGTTGATATATCCAGTATGTTCCGCATCGGTGAATTCAGGATAATGAACGGTATGTAAACCGTTGAACCCATAGAAATCAAGCGCGATGTCTTCAATGTAGGAGGCCTCGAAAGTAAACACCGACCGGGGCATCAGCCGTTCCGTATCGTACAGCACAGAATAATTGGATGTTCCTTTGGTGCTGTTGTATAGCCTGAGCCTGATATGCTGCACATAATCGGGTAGCAAACCTTTTTCACTGTAATCAAACAGATTGATCACGGCCCCGTAACGCAATCCCAAATCGGAATCATAGGATAACACCGGTGTCCCTCCCCAGGCAAAGGTCTTTGCTGCCCCGGCTGGCTCGCTATTAATAATGGTGTCTGTACCGGCAGAGGTCTCCTGGCTAAAGAGGGCCAGACAATTAATTCCCAAAACAAAAGGAAGCAGGGTTCGGTACATCACACAAAATTTTGTTTACAGCAAACTATCAAATACACCTGTCACCTTCTCCCGGGTAAGCAATCCTGAATGAGTAAAGACCTCCTCGCCCCCATGAAACATCCTGAAATAGGGTACACTGCCGATCTGCAGTTTTTTTACCAGTCGCTTACTGGCATCTGCATTGATCTTTACCACGTCGATTTTTCCTGCATAGGCGGTTTTCAGGCTGTCGATCATGGGCATCATCTGCCTGCATGGTCCGCACCAGGGTGCATAAAAGTCAATAAAAACGGGCCGTTCAGATTCCAACAATGCGAAATATTCATCGGATTCCATTTTGTGTTTGGTGTCCGGACGGGCATCCGGTTCAACCACAACAGCCAGATTGAGCAGGTCCCATTCCATGATGCCGCGTTCAAGATTGTATACGTCTTCGTACCCGTTTTTCACCAATATTTCGGCAGCACGCTGACTCCTGTAGCCGGTATTGCAATAAAGATATACGGGCTTGTCCTTCGGAAGCAGTAACAGTTTTTTCTTGAAATCCAATGCATAATAATTCAGCTGACCCGCATCAGCAATATGTCCATTGGCAAATTCTGAACGGGTGCGGACATCGATCAGTGTCACCCGCTCATTTTCAAGTACCGAATGAAGTGCCGAAGAGTGAAGTTGACTTACTTTTTCTGCCTGTCCCGCAACAAGGGAGACCACGAAAAGCAATGTGGTTAGAAATGAAAACTTGTGCATATGTATCATTTTTTGTTTCATACACAGTCGCGGGAAAGCCAAAACCTTACAATTGGAAGTGAAATTTCAGCAGATTTGAAGCGGGATATGGTACCGGAATATTCATCTAAATTTGTAATTTGCATCTCAATCCGGAAAATAAGGTTGTGATCTTGCTAAGAACCTATAACGACGAACAACATGGATACTGAAGATATTAGATGGCAACAGCGTTTCGAAAATTTCAGAAAAGCATTTTCCAACCTCAAAAAAGGAGTGCAGTTGTCAGAAGAGAAAAAGCTGAATGAATTGGAGCAGCAAGGACTCATTCAATCTTTTGAATTCTCTTTTGAGCTGGCCTGGAAAACTATAAAAGATTATCTCGAGTTCAACCAGGTAGAAGTAAAATTCCCACGAGATGTAATCAAAAAAGCATTTCATTACGCCATTATTGATGATGGCGACACATGGATGGACATGCTTGAAAAGCGTAACCTGATGGCCCATACGTATGACGAAACCAAGGCCCAACTCGCCCAGGAGCTTATTACCACGCAGTATTACGAACAACTTGAACAATTATATAACTGGTTGAACAGCAAGCTGAATGGAAAATAATTTTGGCATAAGCAACCAGAGCATGGCATTAATTTTGAAGACGATTGAAAGCTTCAGGGATATTGATCGTGTAGTCATTTTTGGCAGTCGTGCCATGGGAACCCATGCGAAAGGAAGCGATATTGACCTGGCAATTTATGGTTCCAGGCTCACAAAAGAGACTGCACTGAATCTGGAAGCCAAACTAAACGAAGAAATCCCCACACCATATTTCATAGATATTGTAGCGCCGCGACACCTGAATAGTCCGGGACTTGTTCAGCATATTGAGCGTGTGGGTCAAACTATTTTTACCAGGACCTGATCCGGCATGGCTTTGCCTATAAGGATTTCATTGCATTTAATGCGTGCCTATTTCATTTCCGAGAGCTTCTCGTTGATGGCCAGTTTCAGGGTTTTCAATTCATCCGGGGAAAACTCCTTTTTGTCCATCAGGGATATCCCCTTTTCGAGGAAAACACTCTGCTTTTCATAGCTCGAACAGGCATCACACATCATCTTGTGCATTTTCAACTGCAGCTTTTCCCTGGCCGACAACCTGAAATGTATCTTCTTCTCAATCAGCTCAGTCGCCTTGAGACAAGATAAAAACAGGGTATGCATTATTTGTTTCATCTATATCAATCCTCTTTTTCTAATCAGTATGTTCGTAGTTTGTGTTTAAAGATTTAATTAAACCAGGTTTCTTCCACACAATTTCGCAACTGCAGTTTTGCCCTGTGGATGATCTGCCAAAAATTAGTCGGAGTGATTTCCATCTCCTGACAAATCTCATCACCATTTTTATTCATCAGGTATTTCAATTGCACACAGGTATTCCATTTCTCCGGAAGCGCCTTGAGGCATTCCTTCAATACCTTCCTGAATTCCAGGTCATCCAGCAAGTGTTCCTCTTCTTCCTCTCCCCATTTCTGAGGACGCTGTTCCCTTTTCCAGTCACCGCCCTCATCAAAAAAAGTGGAAAATACCTGGTTTTCCACCCGCACAGGTTGCCGGACCTTTCTCCGGTAATAATCAATGATCTTGTGATTGAGGATGGAATAAAGCCAGGTTTTGGGGGTGCTGTCTCCTTTGAATTTTTCAAGCTTTTCCGCCGCTGCCAGGAAGGTATCCTGCACCAGGTCACTGGCAAGTTCTGCGTCCGACACCTTGTGAAGGGCCCATGAATAAAGATCATCTGTATAGGTTTCCACCCATTCGGTCAGGTTGTATGTGTTCGTTTCCGGCATCGTATGTACTATTTCACTATTGGATGAATAACTAACCGAAATATAGTATCTTTTTTCGCAACCTTAAAATCTGGCCTTCTTCACGCTATCAACTCAAACCCGACTTTAAACCCATTTCAATATTTACGCGAGCTCCCGGTTCCCGGAAACAAATAGAAACTTTAGGTATTTGTGCTTGGCTTATATTTACCCCCTGTCTGCATTCTCTTTCTTTTCAGGTTCCCAGTTTTGCTTTGAGCGGTGCGAAGCTCCCTCTATGGCTTTAACAGCAATATCTTTTACCTGTTCAGATGCATGATCCGATTTCTTGGTAAGCTGATCAATCAATTGAGCCTGCTCTTTGATCTTTGACTCCAGGGCCTGAATATTCTGTTTCATTAACTTCATCTCCCCATCTGTCTCCTTTTTCGATAAATCAACTTCGTACTTATGCTTCGAAGACAATTCTTTTGTGATTACATCTTTAGCTTGCATGACAGCAGTTTCCAGTTCTTTCGGGAATTTTTCAACTTCATGCTGCAAACGCTGGAATTCTGCTTCCTTCTCCTGCCACTCTTTCTCCTTTTCCGCAATCTCTTTTTCCAGCAAAGCCTTCTTCTCCTGGTATGCGTTTTCTTCCTTTTTTCGCTGAACTGAAAGGGTATAACTGTATTCTTCCTCTTCACGCTTACGCTGCTTCTCCTTATCTGCCTTCAACTCTTTAAAAGATTCCTCAAATTTCTGTTTTTCAGATTGCCAGCTATCACGGGCCGTTTTCATCTCCTGTTCAAACAACGATCTCTTCTCCTGCATCTCCCGCTCAAACTCCTCTTTCTTCTCCTTTTGCGCGAGCAGCAAGGCCGCAAGGGAATCTACGTTCACCGATATCTGGTATACCTCTTCAAGTCGCCTGATCTCACTATCGAGCGCCTCTTTCACCTCACTGAACTTTCTGTACTCTTCAAGCAGAGAATCTTCAAGCTTTTCCAGGGAAGCATTTAGAGAAATCTTTAGTCCGGCAATATCCTTCACAATGGCCTCGTTCGACATGCCCGATGCCTTTTTAACCATCTCTTCCTTTTTCTCCTGTACAGATGTCCCTTTGGTATCCTGCTTTTTTTGCTCCTGAACTTTCTTTAATAGTTCATCGTATGCCTGTAATATCTCGTTTTTTGTGTTTTTTATACTTATCTCTTTATTCATCATAAATTGTTTTATATTTTTCCGATACTAAAGATACAAAAGGCAGGATAAATTCAAATGAACAACCAATAAAATAGCGAAAAACAATCGAAGATCAGTGTCATTTAAGTTTTAAAGTCAGTGATCTTACTGGATTGAAACCAACGAATATCGGCATTTTTTACTTTTTTAATTCCGGATAAATTCCTGTTTTACTTTTCCGTTCCGCCAGTTCATGCAACCGCCCCATGCTGTTGGTCGCCCCCTGATCAGCCACTACCAGGGCCGCTTCCGGAAAGATCAGTTTTCCTTCAGGATCCTGGTAATCTGACAAACCGGTACCGTTCAGCTCCTCTTCATCATTTTTGCAGGGGATGACAGCCGGCGGCTGACCATGCCGGTCGATAATTTCCATATCATCATTTCTCCTGATCTCCTGTGCCAGTGCAACAATCTCGAAAGTGGAACGGTAGCTCTTCATCATTTTCACACTTTCGGTATAGGAAAATACCCTGCAGGCGACTCATAGAAAGCTTTTCCCAGCTCAAAATCATAGAACATACCGGTAACCGGTGCCCGCCAGTCGTAGACCAGGTTCTCCTTTCTCTGCTGATCGTAAAAAGAAAAGGTACCGATATAAAACGGTTCCGGGTCTTCAGCGTTTTCTTCAGCAAAATCGATCCTCCCGAAGTAGTGATTCGACAGCAGTTTCGCCAGTCGTTTCTTCAGCTCAGCAGCATTTTCACCCGACAGGGCAATCTGGGTAATGGACTGTTTGACAGCCACTTTTTCCACATGGTCCATGCCGTCCCGGTTTTCCCAGAGATAATCCTTGCTCTCCATTATTTCCAGCGCTTGTGCGCCAACGGCTGCATCCGCTTCATTGATCGCCTGCTGCAACCTCTCTTTGATCTCTTCAAGGTATTTCCTTTCTTCCCGTTCTGTAGTGTTGAATGTTTTACCGGACATGATATGTTGATATATAGAAGTGAAAAATAAGGAGAAAACGTGTATGGCAGACATACATCCCCGTTCTGTTCCATCCTCGGTGTTCAAGCCGACAAAGATATAAAATTCCTGCAGGAAAGAAATTCCCTGACCGGTATGCGGGAAATGACCGGCTCGTAAAAATAGGGCTGGCTTGGGAAGGAAGTGCCGGGGTGCAATGCTGAAAGGGCAGGAATGGACAGAAATGACTGGGTTGAAATGCTGAAAGGGCTGATCCGGTTTCGGATTTACAGTCATATTTAGTAATTTTACGCACTCAATAATTGTTATGACAAATCGTGCAAACTCAACTAACTGGCAGTCAGCAATCCTGATCATTCTGCGAATGCTCATCGGCTGGCACCTGCTGTATGAAGGCATATACAAACTTCTGCATCCCGAATGGTCCTCCATTGCCTTCCTGGCTCAATCGGAATGGATCTTTTCAGGACTTGCAGACTGGATTGTTGCCAATCCGGGCGTTTTGAATACTGTGGATGCCCTGAATGCCTGGGGCCTGACTGCCATTGGACTGGGACTTGTGCTCGGACTTTTTACCCGTCCGGCTGCCATTGCAGGAACAGTACTGCTCATGTTATATTACCTGTTCAATCCTCCTTTCATTGGTACCGGATTTGCTTCACTGGAAGGAAATTACCTGCTGGTCGACAAAAACCTGATCGAGGCATTGACCCTGTTGTTGATCGCCGTATCCCCGGTAGCCAGGAGGTACGGACTGGATATGCTGATCGCAAATACAAAACACAAGAAATAATTCTATGTCGGCAGAAAAAGACAATACAAAACAACCTGGAGATAACTCTGACAAAGAGAAACAACCGGACAATGCCCGCAGGGCAGAAAAAAATCCGGACAAGGCCACCGGAAAAGAACAACAAGTTGGAGGTACGCCTTCTCAGGGTAGTAAGGACAACGGCACCTCCGGGGACAATAATCAACCCGGCCTGGGAAGAAGGAACATGTTGAAAGCACTGGCAGGAGTTCCGGTGCTGGGTTTTTTTGGTGTCCAGGTACTCAGGAAGCTGGATTATGATGAAAAGAACAATGCAAGGAAACAGATCGTTAAGGAGCTGGGGCTCGAAGACCTGCCGGATGTCGTAAAGCCTGTGAAAGAGAGTGGTGGCGACCTGATCAGGATCGGGATCATTGGCTTTGGTGTGCGTGGACGTCAACTCGCTGAAGCACTTGGATTTATGCCCAGGGAAAAACTGGAAAAGGAACTGAAGGACGATGCATCCCTGTCAAAAGCCCGGATAGAAACCCTACTGGAGTATGGCAACCTGGATGTTGCCATTACCGGGATTTGTGATGTCTACGACCAACGTGCTGAAAAAGGGTTGGAGACTGCGAAATATGATATTTTCACAGGTGGTGAGATCGCCAAAAAACATGGTGTGAAAAGATACCTGCGGTACCAGGATATGCTTGCCGATCCGGAGATCGATGCAGTAATCATTTCCACGCCTGATCATCACCACGCAACGATGTCCATCGATGCTGTCAACGCGGGAAAACATGTATACTGCGAAAAAGCCGTGATCCACAGGGAAGATGAGATCGAACCACTTTACAATGCTGTGAAGAACAGCAACGTCGTTTTCCAACAAGGGCACCAGTATATGCAAACCACCGCATTCCAGCAGGCCAGGGAGATTGTCCGGCGAGGGATGCTGGGAGACATCTCCCACCTGGAGACCACTACCAACCGAAATTCAGTTACAGGAGCCTGGATCAGGCACCTGTACAATAACGGAAAACCCAAGCCCGGAGATACGAAAAGCATCGACTGGAAACAATGGCTGGGCAAGGCACCCGAAGTGCCATTCAGCATTGAAAGATATTATGGCTGGGCCCGCTTTTTTGATTACGAAACCGGACTCTATGGCCAGCTGTTTTCACACGAATATGACGCAGTCAACCAACTGCTTGATGTTGGTATCCCGAAAACGGTGGCGGCAACGGGCGGCCAGTACTATTACACCGATTATTACGGCCAGATGCCGGATGTACTGCATACGAATTTCGAATTTCCCGACAAGGGATACAGCCTTACCTACAGTGCCAACCTGACTTCATCCAAAGACAGGCCGCGAACGGTGTATGGAAAAGATGCTTCCATGACCTTCGGGGGTGAACTAACCCTGACACCTGACCGGAATTCGGAAAAGTATGCAGACCTGTTGGATAAAGGACTGGTGGATCCTTCGCGGCCTATGATTGAAATACGCCAGGGATCCTCAATTGATTCTGCAGTGGATGCAGTCACCTCGGCATCCGTCCAGTACTATGCCTCACGCGGACTCGTTTCCACGAATATCGGGGGGAAAGAGTGGGATCCCAACCACCTGCACCTTAGGGAGTGGATCGATTGCATCCGCAACGGCGGGACCCCCTCATCGGATATCGAGAAAGCATATACCGAAGCAGTGACCCTCGCCATGGCTGATATCTCCTACAGGAAGAACTGCAGAACCCAGTGGAACCCTGAAGAAAAGAAAATCGAGCGGATCTGATTCCGGAGACAACCCATACCAATACATCACTCAGGTCAAGCAATAACCCGACCATACCAGGGCCAGATGCGAAATCGGAATGGTCCCGGTACCGGAATGGATACGGGAATGGACCTGATCACGAACAGAGTTGTACAGGATCAACAACACCATGCTTTCGAAGCAATACATGACTTTTTACCTCTTCAGGAACTGCCTGAACCGGTCCGACATACTGAAATAGGTGTACTTGCCTGAATGTTCGCCAGTGGCCATCACAGTATCACCCGTCACCTGGTAGGTGCTTTCTTCTCCCACAATCCTTGAGAAATAGATATTGTGCTCCACCCCCTGGTCATCAATCATGACTACGAAAATCAGGTTCTCGTCAATAGATGTACTCAGGATATGGCCGCAGAGCGGACAATAGAAATCGAGGTGTTCCCCCTCCCTGTATTCAAATTTAGGGTGTTTCACGCTGTCGTAGTTGCCGATCAGCGGGGAGAGCAGCAGGAGTCCGCATTTCTTTTTCCGATTGCGGACCCTGAATATGATCCGGTCCCCTACCTTGAGATGCCCGCGGCAATGGGGACAAATGAAATAATTTTCCATGATGCCTTGGATTTGGGGTTTTGTACAAGTTACGAAATTCTGGAATCGAAGTCAATCGGCGATCAATGTGGAGAATAAAACGCAGAGTTGTGCTCAGAAAAAGGGTCAAAGAATATATTTTTTTAACTTGCAAGTTGTATTGATACCAATTGCATTTTATTCATGAGTATTCTCATTATTAACAGCGCTGAACCTGAGGAAAGGACTTATGTGGACCCGATCGTATATGCGATCGGGAAAATGGAACGGGAATCGGAAGCCAGTGAACACCTGCCGGAGGTGCGCGAATGGCGCGAATTTTCAGGAACACTCGAAATCGACCACTATAACGCAGTGATCATCAGTGCCTCCCCAATGGGGAACAATGCAAATTTCCAGGAACGTGTTAGAAGTTTCGAGTGGCTCAGAACGGCACAGATGCCGGTACTCGGAATATGCGCCGGGCACCAGTTCATTGGAAAGATCGGAAGAGCACACGTCTGAACTCCAG
>CAZOXI010000081.1:0-9530 GCA_964583445.1 uncultured Bacteroidaceae bacterium
TGGTGTCGAACTGGCAAAAAAACACAACCTGCCGCCCCAGATCATCGGGTTTATTAAAACCCATCATGGTACTTCAACGGTACAGTATTTCTACAAGTCCTATCTAAGTAACAATCCCGGTGATGAAGTGGATATCAATGAGTTCCGTTATCCAGGACCAAAGCCCTCTACGAAGGAGATGGCAGTAACCATGATTGCTGATTCTGTCGAGGCGGCCTCCCGGAGCATGAAGGATATCAGTGCTGAATCACTGAATCAGCTGGTGGATAATATTGTGGCCCACCAGACCGATGAGGACCAGTATTCAAACGCAGACATCACTTTTGCGGATATTGCCACGATCAAAAAGATATTCAAACAGAAACTGATCAATATCTATCATGCCCGGATTGAATACCCGGAGTAGAATAGGCAGATTTCAGCACTGGTTTATTTTGAAGTTTCCTGCGCATGACGTGGGGTAAAGGCTGCTTACGGGATGCCCCGGGAATGCAGGTGATCATGCCCAAAGTTTAAAGCAGATCGATCACATCTACATTGGGATATTCGTCACTGCTGAATCGGAAGAAGTCCTCCCCGGGGTCATCCATGCGTTTCATTTCAGCAACTTCCATGGTATATAAAATTCCCTCCTTATGGCGGATCACAATGGATTCCATTTCTGACGTAACCGTGGAAAAATATATTTTGATAAGTGCATAAGGACCACCGAGTTCTTCCGGGTACAATTGGATCTCAGTCAGCGTTCTCCCATTTACTTCAACTTCACCTATTGCACGGTATTTGAATGCTTCCTTATAGTTCCGAAGCAACCGGATGGGGTCGGAGAACATGAAATCCTTGTTTTCAGGTTCAGGAACACTGATATATACCTCATCTATCTCCATGTTCAGGGAATACTGTTTTTCACCATCAAACCAGATGACCGCTTCCTCCAGGTTGATCTTGTATTTTTCTCCCATCAGCACAAGTGTGCCACCCCCTTCCACGGATGTCCCAGCCTTCAGATCCTCACGGATATAATCGAAGTCTATTTGAAGTGCATGACCGGGATCCAGGTCCTTCGCCACGCGGTCCAGGTAAGCCTCTGCCGCGGCATCTTTTTGACCAAAAATGATCCCTCCCATCACGAGCAAAAAAAATGTGCATATGGTTTTCATGATCAATATTTACCGGAGTTCATTCAAAATCTGTTCCAAACTCATTTCGTCCTTTGCAAGTACCTGCCTGGCCTTGCTTCCCTCGGGCGGGCCAAGAATGCCTGCTGCTTCCAGCTGATCGACGATCCTGCCGGCACGGTTGTAACCAAGTGCAAGTTTTCGCTGGATCAGCGAGGTGGACCCCTGCTGGTGCTGAACGACCAGCCGTGCTGCCTCCTCGAACAGATCGTCGCGCTTCTTCAGATCGACATCGGGTGTATCACCGGCCTCTTCATCTACCCTTCGGAGTTCCATGGCACCCGCATATCCTTGTTGTTCGCTGATAAAGGCGGTAATGTCATCGATCTCCGGGGTGTCGATAAAAGCGCATTGCAGCCTTACAGGCTCATTGCCACTGAGAAAGAGCATGTCACCGCGACCGATTAGCTGGTCCGCTCCCGGTCCGTCCAGGATGGTCCTGGAGTCAATGCCTGACATAACACGGAATGCGATCCTTGCCGGGAAATTGGCTTTGATCACACCGGTAATGATATTCGTGGTAGGGCGTTGTGTGGCGATCACCAGGTGAATGCCAATGGCCCTTGCAAGCTGCGCCAGGCGTGAAATGGGTGTTTCAATATTCCGGCCGGCAGTCATGATCAGGTCAGCAAATTCATCGATCACCACCACGATAAAGGGCATATAGCGATGACCCTTCTCCGGGTTCAGTTTCCTGGCAATGAACTTTTTATTGTATTCCTTGATGTTCCTTACATGGGCATTCTGCAGCAGGTCATAACGCTCATCCATCTCCACGCAGAGCGAATTGAGCGTGCTGATCACTTTCTGGGTGTCAGTAATGATCGCATCCTCTGAATCCTCCAGCTTGGCAAGGAAATGGTTTTCAATCTTGGTAAAAAGCGAAAGTTCCACTTTTTTTGGATCGATCATCACGAATTTTAATTGTGCAGGGTGCTTCTTGTACAACAGGGAAGCGATGATGGCATTCAGGCCAACCGACTTACCCTGACCGGTTGCTCCTGCCACCAGGAGGTGTGGCATCCTGGTGAGATCGAATGTGAAGGTCTCATTCGAGATCGTTTTTCCCAGTGCAATGGCCAGCTCAAAATCCGATTCCTGGAATTTCCGTGAGCTAAGGATCGTTTTCATGGACACAATTTTCGGTGTCTGGTTGGGTACCTCGATACCAATGGTCCCTTTGCCGGGGATCGGTGCGATGATCCTGATGCCCAGTGCCGCCAGGCTGAGGGCAATGTCATCTTCCAGGTTCTTGATCTTGGAGATCCGGATACCTGGCGCCGGAACGATCTCGTATAGTGTTACCGTCGGACCGATGGTCGCCTTGATCTTGTCGATCTTGATCTTGTAGGAGGCGAGGGTTTCTACAATCCTGTTCTTATTGGAAAGGAGCTCTTCATTGGTTACAGTGGTCTCACCCGAATCATAGTCACGCAACAGACTCAGCGGAGGTAGCTTATATCGCGGCAGTTCCAGTGTGGGGTCGTAGTCCTGTAATTCCCCTGCTGCACCTTCACCACTGATCCTGTCTTCGGTGTTACTTTGGCTGACGGACATTTCAACATCTTCTGACCGGGGATCCGCTTCAGGATCCCGGGGCGCAGTGACATCATTCCCCTTGTCAGTCACGACAAAGGATTCTTCATCGGAGACATGCGCTTCCCCGGGTGCCTCTACTTCTTTTCCCGCCTGCTCAAAGGTAGTCTCCATGACCGTGTTTTCGTCTTCAGTTGCCTTTTCTGATGAATCACTGTCAAATCCAGGATCCTCACCGGTTTTCCCAGCCAGTAGTTTCTTTTTCTCCCGGAGGCGGTGAAGGATGGGGGTGGTGAACAGGACAAAAACAGAGAACAGGATCAACAATACGCTTCCTGTACCGGCAACCCCCATGGCTGCAATCATCCACCTGCTGATATGGTAACCGTGCGTTCCGCCCGGTCCGCTGCCAAGATAGCCCGAGGCACTTCCGAAAATCAAACCCAGGGTGACTGAAGAAAGAATGATCAGGATGAGGAGATTGCGGGTAACTGTCCATGTTTTCAGGATCCTGAGCCTGAAAAGTCCCAGTGCCCAAACGATCAGGATGACCGGGAACAACAGGCTAGGAATTCCAAACCACCTGTTCATGAAGGTATCGGAAAGCCAGGCGCCCCACTTACCTCCCTGGTTTTCTACGGTGATCTCGGGACCTGAAAAAATCTCTGCCCACCTGAAATCCTGGTCGGTCTGCCACTGAAAAAAATAGGATATAAAAGAGAGGAACATGTAAAAAGCAAAGAGGATAAATACAATACCCAATGCATAACGAAACCGGTCATCCCTGAAAAGGGAGAACCTTGATTTTAATGTGTTTGATTTTGATTTTGACTGCTTCTTCTTTTTCCTGCTCATCTTGGTATTGATCGGCAAACTATATTATAAATTTGAATTTACTAATGTAATGATAACGGGGAAAGCATATTTATTCTTTTGTGAACAAGCTGTTAATAATACCTTCCATTGATTCCCTGGATACAGCTACATAATCTTCCGGCACTTCAAATAGCCGGGGATTGATCTCTTTGTCGGTGTGCTCGTACATGACAAGGTGCATTTTCAGGATGCTTAACTGAACCCTGAAGTCTGCAAGTACATGATCAATAAAATAATAGGGTGTTGTAATGTTGGGCGATTTGATGTCAATGTCTTCGATAAAGTAGATATCATATTCATCTTCATCGGTACGCACAATGCCCCGGTTCGACAGCATACCGCAAATGGTCAATGTATCAGGTGTGATCTCAAGCGAGGGATTCTCCAATGCCACTATTCCGGCGGGCACCTCACCTTTTTCCCCGTAGTGCACCACCTTTGTACCAAAAAAATTAAGCATGGTAGTGACTGTATTTTTCCTGAGGTCCGCTACCTGGACCAGGCTGAATTGTCCGAAGTATCCATGGATCCTGGTGCGAATATGCCTTTTCGTATAATATGCCTCCATGATATCCGGCAGCAGGGTGGTTGGAATATCCCCGGCCATATGATCCAGGTAGTTGACCCTGTATTTAATATATTCAGCTTTGATCATATCCGCTTCGGCCCCGTCCCGTTTACATGCAAAGGGGATCAACAGGAAAAGCAGTGGAAGTAAAGAATATTTCACTCGGTCTTGCATGTTGATAATTCTCACCAAAAGTAGGAATTATTGAAAGATATTAAAAAACATAAAAACCAAGGCGCTAAAAACTCTAGATTTGTAGTACCAAAATACGGCAATGTATTTCCACAAAAAGTTGAATGAATGACAAAAGTTGCAGTAGTTGCTCTGGGAGGTAACGCACTGTTGCGGGGCGACCAGGCCGGAACCATCGACGAGCAGGAACAGAATACGACAGATACCCTGGAAAACCTGGTGCACCTCATCAGGGAAGGGTATGAGCTGGTCATCACGCATGGCAACGGTCCGCAGGTGGGCAACATCCTGATGCGCAATGATGCAGGTGACAGTGTATATGGAATTCCCCAGATGCCCCTGGATATTTGCGTGGCCGATTCACAGGGGGGGATCGGTTATATGATCGAAAGGATGTTCCGGAATGTGCTGAAAAAACATCACATCGATAAAGAGATCGTAACACTGGTCACCCAGGTCCTGGTAAAGAATGATGATCCGGCCTTCAGTGCGCCTACCAAGCGTGTGGGCAAGATATACTCGCGTGCGGAGGCAGATCGCCTTGCTGCAGATAAAGGATGGACCTTTAAGGAGGACAAGAAGAAACCTGACGGGTGGCGGAGGGTAGTGCCATCTCCCCAACCCATAGGAATTATGAATGAGAAAGTGGTTGAGACACTGGCACGCCAGGGAACAATCGTAGTAGCTGCGGGTGGTGGAGGCGTCCCGGTATATATCGATGAGCAAGGCAGGGTAAGGCCCGCGGAGGCAGTGATCGATAAAGACAGTGCGTCCGCTTTGCTGGCTTCACATATCGGGGCAGATGAATTTTATATCCTTACGGATGTGCCTTTCGTCTATGTAAACTATGGCACACCGCAACAGCAGGAGCGGGAGTTTCTCGATTACAGGGATACGAAAGCATACCTGGATTCCGGAATGTTCGGTGAAGGGGATATGGCACCCAAAATCAGGGCCTGTCTGAATTTTATTGAAAAAGGAGGCAGTAAGAGCGTGATCACGGAAGCTTTTAAGCTGGAGGACAAAAGTTATGGCACAAAAATTACGTATGAATACGAAGATTAATCTAATTTTGTAGGCCTGGTCAATTAAATATACCTGGTCAAATAAATACAACTGATCATAAAAATACATCTGATATGGCTTATAATTTAAGAAACAGGAATTTTCTGAAGTTGCTCGATTTTACTCCGGGGGAGATTAGGTTCCTGCTGGACCTCAGTTTTACGCTTAAGAAAGCAAAATACAGTGGCACAGAAATGCCCAGGCTGAAAGGGAAGAGCATCGCGCTGATCTTTGAGAAATCATCGACCAGGACCCGGTGTGCTTTCGAAGTGGCTGCCTATGAGCAGGGTGCGCATGTAACCTACCTGGGACCCTCGGGATCGCAAATAGGTCACAAGGAGTCGATGAAAGATACTGCCCGCGTGCTGGGACGCATGTACGATGGCATCGAATACCGTGGTTTCGGTCAGGATGTCGTGGAGGAACTCGGTAAATATGCTGGTGTCCCGGTCTGGAACGGGCTGACCACGGAGTTTCATCCTACCCAGATCCTGGCAGATTTTATGACCATGCTGGAGCATTCCGACAAGCCCCTGAACCAGCTTTCCTTTGCTTATCTCGGCGATGCGAGGAACAATATGGGGAATTCCCTGATGGTGGGAGCGGCCAAAATGGGTATGGATTTCAGGGCAGTGGCTCCAAAAGAATGTCAACCCGATGCGGCACTTGTGAAACAATGCAGGGAAATTGCCGGACAGACCGGTGCTTCCATCACCATCACCGATGATGTGGATACAGGTGTGCAAGGGGTGGATTTCCTCTATACCGATGTCTGGGTATCCATGGGTGAAGCGGAGGAGGTATGGAACGACCGTATTCAACTGCTGCAACCCTACCAGGTGAATAAAACTGTACTGGAAAAGACCGGGAATGAAAACGTCAGGTTCCTGCATTGTCTTCCCGCATTCCATAACCGGGATACCAGGGTAGGTGAGGAGATATATCAAAAATTCGGACTTGAAGCCATGGAGGTCACAGACGATGTGTTTGAATCAGCGCACTCACTCGTCTTCGATGAAGCTGAAAACCGGCTGCATACCATTAAGGCCGTGATGGTCGCCACGCTGGGAGCCTAGCCTGGGGTTTCAAGGTGCAAATTGAACCGGGGAGCTACCGCACCATGTAAAAGATGAACAGGAACAGCATCGTGGCACACACCATCATCTTCATCCCTACACCCATGAGGAATCCGAGGAATGAACCCCAGCCCGAACGCAATGCCTCCTGCTGTTGCTTGCCGGTCAGCAATTCCCCAATGAATGCGCCGGCAAAAGGACCCAGGATAATGCCGATTGGCCCCAGGAACAAACCAACGATCAGACCAATGGTCGCGCCCCACATTCCGGCCCTGGATCCGCCCCACTTTTTTGTGCCCCAGACCGGAACGACATAGTCCAGTATGGTGACAAGAATGACCAAAAACAACATGATCCAGAGGGACGTGTCGTAGTTGACATTGTCCGCCACATACCGGGTCCAGCGCAGTAGAAGGTAACCGACCCATGCAAGGGGCGGTCCAGGGATCACGGGCAAGGCACTGCCGATGAATCCTGCAATGATCAACACGATCCCGCCGATGACCAATACTACTTCCATACCTGTATTATATTGAGTGATGTGATGGTTGCTGGTATGCTGCTGACAAATGTATAAATTCTCCAGTTTTTTTGATCGTTTCGAATGAAACAAATCTTAGTGCAACATTATTTTTGAAATTTTACATATTTTCCTATATTTATATACGATAAGCACTTTGAAATGAACCCCCTCACTATTACAATTATTTATATCAAACGACAACAGCTTACCGAAAGCATGCATGAAAGATAGTGAAAACCTATATGACAAAATCCGGGAATTGATCGGGAAGGATCCCGGGCAGTTGAATATCATGGAAGATATCATTGATGTTGATCTGCAGGTTGAATATTTCGAGTATTCAAAGCGAATCTCACAGGAATATGACAGCGACTGGGCACTGGACCAACTCGACCTGCTCAGTGATCCTGATTATCCTTCTGATGGTAAAAAGCAACTGCTGGCACGACTTGCCACCATGGAGGATGTTGCAGCCTTCAGGGCCATTGAATCCTATGCGCAGCATCCCGACAAAGGGCTGAAGGACTGGAGCGCCCTTGCGCTCCAGGAATCCAGGATGCACCTGGAAAGTCACCTGCTGGAAGAAAACCAGGTATTCATTTCCACCGGACTGGGTGGTAAAAACAACAAACTCCGTTATTTCCTGGTACTGATCGCAAGGAACCGCCAGGAACTTAATGCGTTCCAGCTAAAGATCATTCAGGATGAATTTCCTTATGTGATGCAGCAGTATGATGCAGAGATCGAAGAATTTGAATCATCCGGCTACCTGGCAACGTTCACACTGCTGCTTCCCATTCAGTTCGCTGTGAAGGAGGTGTTTACTGAAGGGATCAATGCATGCAATCAATATGGGGATTTTCTAAGGGACAACTGCATCGTCACCAACGTAAAACGACTCACATTTCTGGAGGTGGAAGCATTTATTGAGCAAAAGAATGCCACATGAATACTGCTTCCTGCTAATAATGCAGAAACAATCTGATGCTATGTAGCCTGTTGGTGAACGCTAAGGTCAGACGCTACTGTCGTCCAGGTCCTCAAATTCTACATTCGTAAAATCCTTGGCATCAGCAGTTACCTCTTCCTTCCCGGCGCTTTCTGTCTCCTCGACCGGAACATCCTCCGGGTCGATCATTTGCGGATTTGCTTCCCGGATGAATTCGATAACTTCATTTAAACTGTTGGCAAATTTGTCAAAGTCCTCTTTGTAGAGAAAGAGCTTGTGCTTTTCATAAAAGAATTTGCCATCCCTTCCAAAACGCTTCTTACTCTCCGTGATGGTAAGATAATAATCATTCCGCTTCGTAGCCTTTACATCGAAAAAATAAGTCCTCTTTCCGGCCCTTACAACATTCGAGTGAATTTCTTCCCTGGGCTTTCCACTTGCCATTCCATCTTTTTTTTCTGTTCCTTCTTCGTTCATTTCTGATGATTTAGTTAGGGTTCTTCAGATTTTCAGTTGATGATTCCTATCCAAAAGTGTAAAATATTTTGTTAATATTCAAATTAATATCCAAATGATGCTTGATGTCAATGGCGAAAGATTCAGAAAATTAGTGTAAATTTGCACCAGAATAATTCATAAAAGAGGTTCTTTTCAAATGATCAGCAGAAGGCAAATCCGTATCAAAACGCTGCAGACGTTATATGCTTATTATAATTCCGAAGACAGACAGGTGTCTAAAGCAGAGAAGGAACTGCTCTTCAATATTAACAAGGCGTATGATCTGTATCATTCCATCTTTGTCCTGTTGATTGAGATCGCAAATTATGCAGAATCACGTATCGATCTGGCCAGGAAAAAACTGGTGCCCACAGATCAGGACCTGTATCCCAATACCCGCTTTATTGATTCCCGGCTGATTGATCAATTCAGAAATTGCGACCAATTGCTTCGTTATATTGATGTTAAAAAGATCTCCTGGGTCAATTATCCTGAACTCATCCGGGAACTGCATACCAACATTACTGAAGACGAGCGCTTCAGGGAATTCATGTCAGCCGAGCACGTCTCATTCACAGATGAGATCAAGCTTTTTAACCACCTGCTTACAGCTATAATATACCCCAATGAACACCTGGAACAGGTCCTGGAAGAGCAGAGCATTTACTGGACCGACGACCTGGAATTTATGATCAGCATGGTGATCAAGACGTTGAAAAGGTTCAGGGAAGACGGAAGACAAAAAAATCCGCTGTTACCGTTGTATAAACCGACCGAAGGGGCGGATACTCCTGAAGACAAGGATTTTGCACTGAAGCTGTTGCGAAAATCCATTGCCAACAAAGAGGAGTATATTGGTTATATTAAAGGCAATACAAAAAACTGGGATCTGGACCGGATCGCTTTTATGGATATCCTGATCATGCAAATGGCCATTGCTGAATTCATCGGCTTTCCTTCTATTCCAACCAAAGTAACGATGAACGAATACCTCGAGGTTTCTAAAGTATACAGTACAAGCAAAAGTAATGTTTTCATTAACGGGGTACTGGATAAAGTGGCTATTCAG
>CAZOXI010000082.1:0-9453 GCA_964583445.1 uncultured Bacteroidaceae bacterium
ACTGTGGCAAATATCTACAATGAATTCGAAGAGATCTATTTTCCGGTCAGGCATGAATCCAGGTATGAAACAGCAACCATCATTTTTCCCAAGTCAGAGGATTATAACAATGCACTTACCGAAATGGCCCAGATCATGAACGCAGAAGGTGTGCAGGATTACAGGGACATTCCCCTTGAATGGCAAAACCGGATCCTGATGCCCTTTCTCCTGGACCGGGGAATATTTGAAAACATGCTTGAGCCGAATGAATTTATAAGGCCTCCGTTTTCCACTGAACTCCGGTTAAAAAATATTTTGGGAGATACGATTCCCATCACCTATACACCCGTGGATAAAGCATTATGCAGCAATGGATATGCCTATAATTATGAGAGCTTTTATATCCCGGATACACTTTATATGAATCCTACCATTTTTGAAGCTGAATGGCTCTTACGTCAAACCGGTGTAAACACACATACCTGGATCGAATCAGTTACAGCACAAAGTGATCTGGCATTTATACCTGAGAAGCTATTTTCTATCGGAGCATCCAACGACAGTACCATGAGCCTGGTATTTCCCCAGGGTTATGACGGAAGTTTTTCGATTGAATTTAACATGCCGGCCCAATTCCCAAGAGATTACATTTTAATTGTGAGGACCAATATGCAATATGGAGGGATATGGGATATTTATGTAAATGATGAAAAGAAGGGAACATTTGATTACTATGAGTTTATCAGGAACGATGGCGTCATCTGGAGTGATGTTACCGGGGAGCGCTATTTCCCTGAAGGAAATTTCGGCAGGTTCGATGTGCTTGTCGATAACCACACAGAGTACGGCCCGGTAAAGATTAAATTTGTGTATACCGGTCCGGGAGATTCTTTTGACAATGGATTTATAGTAGACAACTTCTCCCTTAAGCCTTATCAATGAAATTGAATTCATACTTAGAGATTGATGCACCGGAGAAGAACCACGAAAATACAGATCATAACGATTCCAACCGATACTTGAATCGACTACGCTAACAACCAGATTAACAAGGATTGTAATGAAAGAGAAATTAATTTCAAAAGAGATAAAACGGATTCCAATTATCATTTTTCTTTTACTGGGTTTGCTGCCTGAATTGATGGCGCAGGATACAATTATTGTGACAGGGGTCATTAAAAACGGGGCTGGTCAACCTGTTTCCGATGTATCTGTTGGTGTCGAGGGATCATCAGAACTTCCTTCCTATACAAATGAAAACGGGGAATTCACGATCAAAACAACTTCAACGGATGTTTTTCTGAATGTCAATCCAAGTAGCGGGTACAAGCAGAAAAGGGTATTTTTAAACGACCGTACACAACTCACCATCTATCTTACACCAAACGATGTGTTATCAGGCAATGATCCTGTACGAATATTGAACCAGGAATTCGTACGTAGAAATATTATACCAGCGGTTGATGCCCTCGATGTAGAAGAAATCCAATTGTCGCCTGCGGTTTCAATCGGCCAGTATTTCCAGGGACGCGTTTCCGGCATGCAGGTGATCAATCGTTCCGGTAGTCCCGGAAGTGGCACCACTTCATTTATCAGGGGTGTCAGCTCTATCAATGCATCCAGTCAGCCACTGTATGTAATAGACGGTATACCGGTTTCTTCCTTCGGATTATTCAATTCAAACCTGGAGGGTTTCGAATATAATCCCTTGCTAAGCTTAAATCCATTTGATGTTTCCCGGGTGACAATCGCTAAAGATCCTATCGTCACAGCAGCATACGGTTCGAAAGCCTCAAATGGAGTGATCCTGATTGAGACCCTTGATCCCAGTACAACGCAAACTTCTATTGACCTGGATATCCGCACTGGTTATTCTCTTGCTCCTGACAATAAAATTCCTCAACTTAATGCCATGGAGCACCGGGCCCTTGTGAATGAATTGCTCTTTTCTTCAGGGATGACAGAAGAAGCCGCCGAAGCCAGTTTTCCAATGCTGTTTCCCGATCGCACCCAGTATAATTACATCGATTACCAACACGATACGCAATGGCAGGATATTATTTTTTCTGACGCATCCTTCCAGAATATCAATGTCGGAGTGAAGGGGGGAGATGAAATTGCACGCTATGGGCTTTCATTCGGATATTTAGACGGTGAGGGCATCATTAAAAATACAGGTTTCCAGGGGTATAATATTCGCTTCATCGGACTGATGAACATATTTTCCTGGTTAAGAATGAATACCGGGGTTTCATTAAGTTACAACAATGCCCAGCTGAAAGAATCAGGACAGGTCGAGGAGACCAGCCCCATACTTGCCGGCCTGGGGAAGTCCCCGATGCTTCATCCTTTCCAGTACGACAATGAAAATCGTGAACTTACCATTTTGGCTGAAGTGGATGATCTGGGGGTAAGTAATCCGCAAGCCATTATTGACAATTATGAAGCACGTAACAGTAACTTCAATTTTAATACTACCATTGGCCTTGAAGGAACCCTCAGCGATAACCTCTTTCTGAACAGTAAGTTAGGTATTACTTACAACTTGCTTAAAGAGAGCGTCTTCATGCCTAATATAGGGATGGAAAGGTACTATAACAAAGAGGCCTATAATGTTTCGAAAGCAGCGAATAATAAGTACAATTCATTCTATAACAACACCTACCTGACTTACAGTAAGTCATTTAACGAGTATTCTACATTGTCATCCAACACAGGGGTGCATGTGCAGACCAATCAATATGGGTATGACTGGGCACTTACAAAAAACGCGCAATTGAATGATCAATACAGAATGCTGCAGGATGGAACAAATAATCTGCGGGAGATTGGTGGAGAAAATCGTGCATGGAACTGGTTATCGATCTATGAAAATTTAAACTATAATTATAGGGACAAATACCTGCTTGCACTGACTCTTTCTGCTGATGGATCTTCACGGATTGGCAAAGATGCAGCCAACACGATAAAGGTAGGAAACACTCCTTTTGGAATTTTTTATGCAGCGGGTGCCGGCTGGAGAATCTCTGAAGAATCTTTCCTGAAAAATTATTCCTGGCTTGAAGAGTTGAAGGTCAGGGTCTCTTATGGACGTTCTGGAAATGATGATATTGGAGAAACCAACGCAACCAGGAATTATGCGATATTAAGATTTCGTGAAACAAGCGGTCTGTATCCCGCAATAAAACATAACAGCGAGCTTACCTATGAAACCGTAGATCAACTCAATGCAGGGATCGATCTTTCTATACTTGGGAGCAGGATCATGGCAAAGATAGACGCTTATCAGTCAGTTTCAAGCAATCTCCTTGTATACAGTCCAATAGACACTTACTTCGGGTACGAATACCAACCCAATAACAGTGGAAAAATGCAGAACAGGGGGGTAGATGTCAACTTGTTGATCAGAATACTTGACTATCCCAATCTGAAATGGGACCTGCAGGCCAATTATTCCATGCTCAGGAACGAGGTGCTGGAAATAGGGGGTGGCAGGATTGTCAATGAAATACAGGGAGGAGAAATTGCAAATATCATTGGTGAACCAGCCAATAGTTTTTACGGATATATCTTTGAAGGTGTGTATGCTTCCAGGACCGATGCCGAAAACATTGGATACGTGAATGACAAAGCGATGCCTTACCGAGGTGGCGATGCTATTTATGCTGACCTTTCGGGCCCGGATGGAACACCGGATAAAATCATCAGCCAATACGATAAGGTAATTATTGGTTCCCCTTTCCCCGATCATTTTGGTGGCATTACCAGTAGATTAAGCTACAAACGATGGATGTTTGAAGTATTGATATATGGCGTAGGCGGAAACGAGGTCTTTAATTATGTCCGCTACAGGAATGAAAGCATGAGCGGATTGCAAAACCAGAGCATCAGTACTTTGAACAGGTGGCAGTACAGTGGTCAGGATACTGAAGTCCCGAGAGCACTTTATGACGATCCCATCGGAAACAGCTCATTTTCCACGCGCTGGATTAAAGATGGCTCGTACCTGAGAGTGAAAAATATTACTTTGAGTTACACAGTGCCCGATCAGTTTCTGGCCTTCAGAAATGCACAATTTTATATTACTGCAAGCAATCTGTTCACTTTTTCCAACTACCTGGGTTACGATCCTGAATTCAGCATCTCACGCTCCAGCATGGGACAGGGAATAGATTACGGGCTTACCCCGCAGGCCAGGCAATTTATTGTTGGTATTAAAGTAGGTTTATAAGTTCAGGCTTAGAAAAGATGAAAAATATGATAATGAATAAGCAACTCTTGTTTTTACTGATATTTTCAGTGGTGATGATGAGCTCATGTGAAGATTTTTTTAATCCGAAACAGGATATCCTGGTGGAAGAGGAAGATATATTCAAGGATTGGTATGAATACAGGGCTGTGGCAATGGGAATGTATGGACTTCAACAGAACCTGGCTGAACAATTATTTGTGCTGGGCGAATTAAGAGGCGACCTGGTAAGTGTTACTGAGAATGCCAGCTCCGATTTGGTTGAAATATTTAACTTCAATCCGTCCCGGGAAAACAGGTATGCATCGCCTGTTAATTTCTTCAAATTGATCGCTGCAACCAACAATCTGATCACAAAACTCCAGGAATTGCATCCCGAAGTGACGGACCCGCAAAGCCCGGTGACCAACTACGACCGGTTGTATGGAGAAGCACTTTGCATGCGGGCATGGGCATACTTTAATGCGGTTCGGATATATGGTGAAGTTCCATACATACATGAGTCACTGACAGAAATTGAAGAAACCCGGGAATACCTGAATAGTTCTGAGACTTATATTGACAGCGTTCATATCATTTTTGGAGTGGATGGCTATGACAACGATACGCTGTACGACGAACCTATTGAACTTCCAAAGAAACACTATGACCTGGAATTGGTAATCGACCATTTCACAAATGACCTGGAAACAAAAGTGAAAGCTGTTGGTGTTGATTATGCTTTGACCAACAATGATGATACGTGGGAAGTTACCGTATGGAATACCCACGCCATGAATGCATTGCTCGGGGTCATGTATTTAACAGACGGTAACCTGGCTGCAGCGGCTCATTATTTTGAAAAAATCCTGTATTTAAATTCAGACAGGTATAAATTAGATGAAACCTTCTCATACGGAAGTTGGGTAAATATATTGACTCGTATTGATATCCGGGAACACATTTTATCGCTCTGGTTCAATAAATCCAATTTGCAGCAAAATGATTTCCAGTTGTTGTTTGAACCTGTGGATCCATACAAGTATATGCTCAAACCATCAAAACAGGCTGTCATGTTCTGGGAGGCAATGTGGGATAATTTTCTTGTTGAAGGAAACCCGGATCAGCCGTGGAATGCAAGAACTGTCAACCGGGGCAGACCCGGAGATTTTTTCCGGGGCTATGGTGTCAGTTATGCATTCATGCAGGGTAACAGTATCATCCCCGATAGTTCTGTTCAGCATATGCTGAATTTAAAGGCGGTGGGAGATTTTCGGTCAGCCAACACCATTATTGCCGGGGCCGACACTGTGATCTGGAAATATTCTGTTGGGAAAGACCTTTTTGCAGAAGATGCTAATTTTATGGTTTACCGTGCCGCAGGCATTCACCTCTGGCTTGCAGAAGCATATACGTACTGGGCACATGACGGACAGGGCGGCGTAAAAGTCAGACCATCCATCGCTCAAAAAATTGTGAATGATGGAAGTAATTTTGGTACTTCTAGCAGAAGTCAGTTAGGTGTAAGAGGTCGCGTGGGATATTCAGATCGTGTAATGGCTTCAGGCTACAGATTGCTCTACGACGACAGGTTGGCATTGGGCAATATTGTCTATGAAAGAGACCCGGTAACAAATGAAGTTACGGGTTACCGGGATTTCACTTCAAATTCTTTTGGTCTACAGCAATACCTCGAGGAAGAGATTCTGAATGAACGGGTTCGGGAACTTGGATTCGAAGGTGAACGGTTTTATGACCTGATGCGGGTGGCCAAACGACGGAATGATCCATCCTTCCTTGCTGAAAAAGTATCGGCAAAATTTCCTGCCGGCGAGCGGGAACGTATCTATAACCTGCTGCTGGATGAAAATAACTGGTATATCAATTATTTTGAATAATAAGGGGTAACTGAGTAGATGTCTTCCCTGCCGGGCTGAGATTGTAAGGGAGGATAGAAAGTTCCCATCACCAGGAATTCAAACAGGTAAACAAATGATGCAATTCACTTTATTAAGAAAGGAAACAATATTCCTGTTGTTTGTTTTTTTTGGTCTCAATGCATTTTCACAGCCCAAAGCAGGAACCCGGATCTATGAAATCTGGGATAATCAACCTGCTCCCAACAGGGGTAAAGATTTCTCAGTACAGTCCAAGGGATATCCTGCCGATGTAGACTGGGAATCCCATTCCTATCCCATTGGAAATGGATACATGGGAGCCAATGTTTTTGGAAGAACGGATGTTGAAAGGGTTCAGATTACAGAAAAAACACTGGCAAATGAAGGACTGTACGGAAAAGGCGGGTTGACCAATTTTTGTGAAATTTTCCTGGAGTTTGATCATTACAATCCAACCCGATACAAGCGTGTCCTGAACCTGAATGATGCTATTCTGTATGTGGATTATGCGCATGAAGGGGTCCGTTATTCCAGGGAATACCTGGCAAATTATCCTGAGAACATCATTGCGATCAAACTGACTGCAAACAAAAAGAATAAAATATCATTTACCCTCCGGGCTGAAATTCCATATAAGCGTGGCAACAATGAGATCAATACCCGGGTTGGAGTTACCAAAGCCGAAAAAGACCTGCTCACTTTATCGGGAAGCATCAAACATTTCAGTGTTAATTACGAAGGCCAGGTAAAAGTACTGCATGAAGGTGGAAAAATTTTTTCCAGCAATGAGAATGGTTCCGAAATCAGGGTGGAAAATGCGAACTCGGTCGTCCTGCTCATTGCAGCAGGTACCAATTATGAACTCAGTGAGCAGGTTTTTCTGCAGGAGCGGGACAGTCAAAAACTGGATGCAGATACATTTCCCCACTGGAAAGTCACACGCGCCATACAACGTGCAACTGAACTTGGCTATGATACAATCAAGCAATCGCATTTGCATGACTATCGGAACATTTTTTCAAGGGTGAACTTGCAATTATCTTCCAATGTTCCTGAAGTCCCCACCAAAACATTGGTTGCAGATTACAAGCAGGATCCCTCAAAGGTTTATTTGGAAGAGATCATGTTCCACTACGGCCGGTATCTCCTGTTATCAAGCTCCAGAAAAGGTACGCTTCCGTGTGGATTGCAAGGTGTCTGGAGTCAGTACCTGGTGACACCCTGGACGGGAGGTTTCTGGCACAATATCAATGTGCAGATGAATTATTGGGGGGCATTCAGTACAAACATGACCGAGACATTCATCCCATACCTTGAATATTATAAGGCCTATTTGCCAAAAACACGTGAATCCGCTACCTCTTATATCAGGGAGAATTATCCGGAGACATTGGATGAGGAGGGCGACAATGGTTGGGCCATAGGATCAGGAGCAACAGCCTATGTTATTGGTGGCGCTCCGTCTCATTCAGGTCCCGGCACAGCAGGCTTTACCAGTAAATTATTCTGGGAATACTACGACTTTACCAGGGATACTGCATTTCTCAGGGAGACAGGTTACCCCGCTTTGTTGGGGGCAAGTAAATTTCTTTCAAAAACGCTGAAACCAGCTGAAAATGGACTGCTGCTGGTTAGCCCGTCAGCATCGCCGGAAATAAGGGTCAAAGACGAAAATGGCGCATACAAGGGGCCGCATTACAGGACAACAGGCACAACATTTGACCAGGGATTTGTCTGGGAAAACCACAATGATGTGTTAAAAACAGCTGAGATTCTTGGTTTAGAGGATCCCTTTTTAGCGGTGGTAAAGAAGCAGGTGCACAGGCTGGATCCGATACAAATTGGTGCGTCAGGACAAATAAAAGAGTACAGGGAAGAAAACGAATACGGAGAGATCGGGGACCCGCATCACCGCCATATTTCTCATTTATGTCCCATGTATCCCGGCACCTTGATTAATTCCAACCATCCTGACTGGGTGGAAGCTGTAAGTAAAACGCTCGACTACAGGGGAAATGTAAGCACAGGGTGGGCAATGGCGCATCGGATGAATGTGCGGGCCAGGACCAGGGAGGCAGAAAAGGCGCGTGAATTGTATTCGCTTTTTTTGCAGGAGCGCACGCTCCCGAATCTTTGGACGGTCCACCCTCCCTTCCAGATCGATGGCAACCTGGGCACCATGGCCGGTGTCGCCGAAATGTTGATCCAGAGTCATGAGGGGTTTATTGAGTTACTGCCTGCCCTGCCCGAAGCATGGCATACAGGTTCGTTTGATGGATTGGTGGCGAGGGGTAATTTTGAAATATCATTGAAATGGGAAGAGGGGCAAATCTCTTCGGTAAAAATTATCTCGAGAAGTGGCGGAATGTGTTCAATGAAAACAGGTCATACGGGGGGTCTTCAAATCACAAATGTGGATGGACAACCAATTGCGTATACGAAAAGAGAAAACAAAATTATTGAATTTAATACCAGCAGATCGGGTGAGTATTTTGTTGTATTGTAAAGCAGGTACAATCTGTAATATACAATTTAAAATGTTCAGTATCAGTTTATTGAAATATTTTTGTTGAAAAATATTGTTGAATTATTTTTAGTGTTTGGTACAGATTCAAAACATCTTGGGATAGGATCAAAATCTGATCTTTATGAATTCTTTTACTTTTATAGGACTAAATTTTTTACGATCATACCAAAAGCATGGATACTTTAAAAGCAAATCAATTATTACTAACTAAAACTATAGCGTTATGAGATTTAAATTTTTACTCTTTCTGATTTTTGCATCAAGGATAGTAGGCGCACAGTGCGATTATCCGAGCGCGGTTGATACAACGCTTATTATTTCAGAAGCCAGGTTAATTGACGACGATTGGGCATATGTAGAGTTGACCAATGTAGGTTCAAAACCTGTATTTTTGAACAATTTTAAAATTGGAAAACTGGCGAATCTATCCTGGAGTGGAGGTATATTGGATCTGTGCAACGATCCGTGGTGGATGCCTGGACGACCAGCATATTTTTTCCTGCCTGAGAAAGTACTCCTTCCGGGTCAGTCCTGGGTGTTTACCACAGCATATGATTTTGGTCCGGAATTTTATAAAAGACATGAGGGAAGACTCGGAGGGGATGAACGTCCGAAGAATCCGGAATGGTATAAAGTAGCCGATAAACTGTTTCACAGGCAAGAAGCGATAGGCGGGGTCGTATATCCAGGAGACAGTATCAGCAATCCTTACGACGATCCCGAGCAGACTGTGAAACGGGGAGAATACCTCAACCTGTTTTCTGCAGTGGGTGGCGGCACATTCTTCCTGGAGCATCACTATACAGCAAGTGATTCTG
>CAZOXI010000083.1:0-9439 GCA_964583445.1 uncultured Bacteroidaceae bacterium
GGTATATCCGTGAAAGTTGACTGCCTGGCCGCCTACCACGAGATATTCAACTTCATGCGCATTGAGCGCATCCAGGAATTTTATATAGAATTTCGCAAGTGCCATGATTACCTGAGCGTATATCCCGTCTTCATCCGTTTTTCGATTTCCTGTTTCCAGCGCGGATTGAACTTCATGCTCCATTCGGTGAGTTCCCAGCATTTTTTCATGCGTTCTTCGTGGGACATGTTCCTCGAGATGTTGTGTAATCTGGATGATGTCATCAGACTTAAGGAAAAAATGATATGTCAAATTTAAGGATTTTGAGGGGGATTGCAAGTTTGGCAGTGGTGGATATGGCATCTTTGGCAGTGGTCGGTATGACATCCAAACGCGTATGAAAGATTTAAAATTTTAAGTGTAAATTATACATTTATATTATATTTGGGAATAATAATCCACTGCCCTGGTTATGTATGCGAATAAAAAGAAATTTCATGTAGCATTAGATTGCATCATCTTCGGATTTGACAGTCAGGAGCTTAAATTGTTATGTATTAAACGGGATTTTGAGCCTGAAAAGGGAAAATGGTCGCTTATGGGTGGTTTTCTCAAAGAGGAGGAAGACATTGACCAGGCTGCAGAACGGGTTCTGTTCCGGTTGACCGGCCTGAAAGAAATCTATCTTGAACAGTTACAGGCATATGGTGAGCGAACCCGCGATCCAGCCGGCAGGGTGATCAGCATCGCTTATTATTCATTGATCGATTCAGTAAAATTTGATCAACAGATTTCAAGGAAATTCGATGCCCGGTGGTTCTCTCTCGATCATCTCCCTCACCTGGTATTTGACCACCAGGCGATGGTAGAAAAGGCGATCAGGCGACTCCAACGGAAGTGCCGTACACAGCCTGTTGGATTTGAACTGCTTCCTGAAAAATTCACCCTGCCGCAGCTCCAGCTGTTGTACGAGGAGATCTTTGGATGCACATTCGACAAGCGAAATTTCAGGAAGAAGATCCTGTCGATGGGCATTCTGAAGAAGCTGGAAGAGAAGGATAAGGGAGGAAGCAGGAAGGGTGCTTATTTATTCCGGTTCGACAAGCAGAAGTATAATTCATTAATGGATAGCGGATTTAATTTTGAAATATAGAAATGATGGAACTTAAGCATTTTGAAGTATGGTTTATCACCGGCAGCCAGCATCTGTACGGTGAAAAGACCCTGAAACAGGTAGATCATAACTCCCGGGAGATTGTGAATGGGCTTAACGGCTCGTCAAAGATACTGGTACAGCTGGTTCATAAGACTGTTCTGACTACCCCGGATGCCATTGCGAACATGATGCAGGAAGCAAATTCTGAAGAAAAATGTATTGGCATTGTCACCTGGATGCACACCTTTTCACCTGCCAGGATGTGGATCAACGGTTTTAAGATTCTGAAAAAGCCAATTCTCCATTTGCATACCCAGTTCAACAGGGATATTCCATGGGAATCCATTGATATGGATTTCATGAACCTGAACCAGAGTGCACACGGAGGTAGGGAATATGGATTCCTGCTATCCAGACTTCGCAGGAACCGCAAGGTTGTCGTCGGTCACTGGAAGGATGAGGCTGTAGCCGGGAAGGTTGACGCCTGGGTGCGTGCTGCACTTGCTTGGAGCGACTGGCAGGGAATGCGGATCGCGCGTTTTGGTGATAACATGCGGGAAGTAGCTGTTACAGAGGGGGACAAAGTGGAGGCACAGATCCGGTTTGGATATTCCGTTTCAGGTTATGGCGTGGGAGATCTCGTTGCTTTGGTAAATGCGGTAAGTGAAGATCGCGTCGACAAGCAACTAGAAATATATGCACATGATTATGAACTGGCTGTAGATATCCGGGAGGATGGCAACCGGCGAACCAATCTCAGGGAAGCTGCGCGTATAGAGCTCGGGATGCTGGATTTTCTCGAAAAGGGAGGCTTCAAGGCCTTCACGACCACTTTTGAAGATCTTCACGGACTGAAACAACTACCCGGTCATGCGGTGCAGCGACTGATGGCTGCCGGTTACGGATTTGGTGCCGAGGGTGACTGGAAAACAGCCGCGCTTGTCAGGGCCATGAAGGTGATGGGTACCGGTCTTGAAGGTGGCACCTCTTTTATGGAGGACTATACCTACCACTTTGATCCTGCAGGAATGAAAGTGCTTGGCGCACATATGCTTGAGATCTGTCCTACCATCGCCAGCGGGAAACCTTCCATGGAAGTCCATGAACTGGGTATCGGTGGAAAGGAAGACCCAATTCGCCTGGTGTTCAATGTAAAGAAGGGACCGGGAGTCAATGTGTCAATGATGGACATGGGGGACCGGTTCCGGATGCTCGTGAATCCCTGCAAAGTGGTTGATGCCGATCGGCCTTTGCCCAAACTTCCGGTTGCCCGCGTACTCTGGGAACCCGAGCCTGACCTGCCCACTGCCGCATCTGCATGGATACATGCGGGCGGGGCGCATCATACCGCTTTCAGTATGGCGGTTACAACTGAAATGATGGAGGATTTTGCAGAAATGGCTGACATGGAAATGCTGGTGATCGATAAGCAAACCAATATCAGGGATTTTAAAAAGGAGATCCGTTGGAACGATCTCTATTACCATCTGTCAGACGGGCTTAAAAAATAAACCATAAGATATGAATGTCGCACAACTAAAGAAACGCGTCTGGAAAGCAAATCTCGATCTTGTCAAACATGGGTTGGTCCTGTTCACTTGGGGCAATGTAAGTGGCGTGGATCGTGAGCAAGGTCTTGTTGTCATCAAACCTTCTGGTGTATCTTACGAGGAAATGCAACCGGAGGATATGGTAGTCCTCGACCTGGAAGGCAACATTGTGGAGGGAAGCCTGAACCCTTCAAGTGATACACCAACGCACCTGGAGTTGTACAGGAATTTTACAAACATCGGCGGGATTGTCCATACACATTCCGAATGGGCTACCAGCTGGGCGCAGGCCGGTAAACCAATCCCTGCATTTGGGACCACCCATGCTGATTATTTTTATGGAGAGATTCCATGTACCAGGAGCCTCACGCAGGATGAGGTCGGGCGCGACTATGAACTGGAAACAGGTAAGTTGATCGTGAAGTCTTTCACCCGGCTTGATCCGGATGCCATACCGTCTGTGTTGGTGAAAGGTCATGGTCCCTTTTCGTGGGGGAGATCGCCTGACCAGGCAGTGCATAATGGGGCGGTACTTGAGTATGTGGCAAAAATGGCTTTCAGGAATATGGTACTAGGTCATGAACAACCCATCGCGCAGTACCTGCTAGATAAACATTATTTCCGGAAACATGGCAAGAATGCTTATTACGGACAGAAGTAAGCGCTGAGAAAGTCTAATTGTACCTTCTTGTCGTGTATGGACCATTTAACATCACCGGCTTTGTAACACCGGTTGATTACAAATCATAATAATAATTATTGGAAAGGAATCAAAATGAGTGCCAAGTATACCATCGGAGTTGATTATGGAACTGATTCTGTCAGATCACTGATCGTAAACACCCAAACCGGCGAAGAGGTAGGTACTTCGGTATTCAATTACCCGCGCTGGGAGCAGGGGAAATATTGTGATCCCACGAAAAACCAGTTCAGGCAGCACCCGCTGGACTACCTTGAGGGTCTTGAGAAAACCATTGTCGGAGCCCTGGATGGAGTCCCTGATGAGGTGCGCAGCAGCATCGTGGCCATTTCCGTGGATACCACCGGCTCCACCCCGGTGGGAGTGAACAGGGAAGGAGTACCCCTCTCACTCACTGCGGGGTTTGAAGAGAATCCCAATGCGATGTTTGTTCTCTGGAAAGACCATACCGCTCTAAAGGAGGCAGAAGAAATCAACCAGCTTGCACGCACATGGGGAGGAGAAGATTACACGAAATACGAAGGAGGTATTTACTCATCGGAATGGTTCTGGGCGAAGATCCTGCATGTGCTACGCGAAGATAAGGTTGTCTGGAATGTTGCCCATTCCTGGGTGGAGCATTGCGACTGGATCCCCGCTGTTCTGGTGGGCGATACCGATCCAGGCACCATGAAAAGAAGCCGATGTGCTGCCGGACATAAAGCCATGTGGCATAAGGATTTTGACGGACTTCCATCTGAAGAATTTTTGGTAAAACTGGATCCCCTGCTCGCTGGGATCAGGAATCGGTTGTTCAGGGACACGTATACCTGTGATGTGAAGGTGGGCAAACTTTCACCTGAATGGGCTGGGAAACTGGGCCTGTCAACAGATGTGGTGATCGGTGCCGGAGCCTTTGATGCCCACCTGGGTGCAGTGGGAGGTGAGGTTGCCCCATATTACCTGAGCAAGGTCATGGGGACCTCGACATGTGATATGCTCATTGCGACTCCCACAGAGATTGGTGATAACCTGGTGGGCGGGATTTGCGGACAGGTGGATGGTTCCATCCTTCCCGGGATGGTAGGACTGGAAGCCGGTCAGTCGGCATTCGGCGATATCTATGCATGGTTTTCCAAATTGTTGAACTGGCCTTTGGAGGAGATAATATTAGATATGGATTGGCTGGATGATGCCACCATTGAAAGGATCAGAAAAGAGACCGCAGACAGAATGATCGTGTCATTGAGTGAAGCTGCAGCAAAAATACCACTCGAAGAATCCTCAATTGTGGCGCTGGACTGGATGAATGGGCGCAGAACCCCTGATGCCAACCAGGCATTGAAAGGTGCTATCATGGGACTGACGCTTGGATCGGATGCACCCCGCATTTTCCGTGCTTTGGTGGAGGCGACCGCGTTTGGTTCCAAAATGATCAATGACCGTTTTATTTCTGAAGGGGTACGTATCGACGGGATCATTGCACTCGGAGGCGTGGCGAAGAAATCAGAATTCGTAATGCAAATCGTGGCTGATGTACTTAATATGCCGATCAAGGTGGCTCGTTCAGAGCAGACCTGCGCCCTGGGATCCGCAATGGCTGCATCTGTTGTTGCCGGCGTGCATGAAGATATTCCGGAAGCACAGAAAGCAATGGGCCAAGGATTTGAGAAAACGTACCAGCCGGATCCCGCACGGGCAGTTATTTATGAAAAGCTCTATGGACAGTACAAGCAAATTAGTGCTTTTATCGAGGAAACCACAGGGTGAAATTATCATCTCAATGTACCTGATTAATAATTAATATCTACAGAGGCATTGGGAGAATAACGCTTATGGATAGTACCAATTATTTAAAAGTTCTTATTATTGTCTTATAATCATAACCAGATCAGTAATTATGAAACGAACGGTCCTGCTCATTCCATTGTTCTTTTTCTCACTTCTTCTGCTGAATGCCCAGTCCATTTCCGGTGAATTAAAAAAATGGCACAAGATCACCATTGATTTTACCGGTCCGGATGTATCCGAGGAAGACAAGGATAATCCATTTCTGAATTACCGGTTGAACGTTACCTTTATGCACAATGCCACAGGAAAAAAATTTGTGATACCCGGATATTTTGCTGCAGATGGCGACGCCGCGAACACTTCAGCTACATCGGGGAATGTGTGGCGGGTCCATTTTGCACCGGGGGAAACCGGGAAATGGACCTACCAGGTGGATTTTCGAAAAGGTCGATTTGTCGCTGTAATTGAAAGAGATGATGCAGGGAAAAGTGGTGAATATATGGATGGGCTAACAGGCTCTTTCGTGGTATTGGAAACGGATAAAACAGGAGTTGATTTCAGGGCCAGGGGAAGGTTACAATATGTGGGCCGACACTACCTGCGCTTAGCAGAGTCGGGCACTTATTTCCTGAAGAATGGTGTGGATGCCCCTGAAAATTTACTGGCCTACCATGATTTCGACGGAACTTTTAAAGATGACGGACATAATGATCAACTGGTAAAAACATGGGCACCGCATGTGGATGATTGGATGCCTGGAGATCCGGTATGGCAGGATGGTAAAGGCAAAGGATTGATAGGAGCTGTGAATTACCTGGCTTCTGAAGGACTCAATGCCATGTCGTTCCTGACCATGAATATCATGGGTGATGACCTGAACGTGTTCCCATATGTTGATTATGATACCCATGACAGGATAGATGTTTCGAAACTGGCCCAGTGGGAGGTGGTCTTTGAACATGCCCAGCAAAAAGGGTTATTTCTCCATTTTAAAACCCAGGAAGCCGAAAACCAGGGGTTGCTGGATAATGGGGGAGTCGGGGCACACCGGAAATTATATTACAGGGAGCTGATTGCACGCTTTGGTCACCACCTGGCAATGAACTGGAACCTCGGTGAAGAGAATGGCGACCATATGAAGAATATCCCAACACCTGCCCAAGCAACCCAGGAGCGAAGGGCCATGGCCCAATATTTTCATGACCATGATCCGTATCACCACCATATCGTGATCCATAACGGGAGCCCATTTGATGATATGCTGGGTCCCGAGGTGGCATTAACAGGTCCCTCCATTCAGACCAACAAACCGGATTTCAGGAATGTACATGCTGCTGTACTGAAATGGAGGAAACTTTCTGCAGAAGCCGGCAAACCCTGGGCATGTGCGGTGGATGAACCGGGAGATGCACAGCATTCACTGGTTCCCGATAAAGATGATCCGACGCATGATAATGCACGCAAGAATGCGATGTGGGGTACTTACATGGCAGGAGGCTGGGGGATCGAATGGTATTTTGGGTATAAGCACGATCACTCTGACCTTACCTGCGAGGATTTCAGGTCACGTGACCTGTTCTGGGACCAGTGCCGGGCTGCATTGAAGATTATGACCGAAAATAACATCCCCTATTGGCATATGGAACCCAAAGACACACTGATCGATGATGGATATTGCCTGGCGGATCAGGGTTATATTTATATGTTCTACCTGCCGAATGGTGCTGGTGCAGAAGTAAGTCCGGCAGCAGGCATATATCAACTCGAATGGTATGATCCGCTGACCGGCGACGGACCTCTTCGGGGAGAACAGTTTACAACCAGGGGTGCTACATCACCTGTTCTTCCAATACCACCAATAAATCCAGATCAGGATTGGATCGTGGTGATGAGGAAACAATATCCTTAGGAGGAAACACTATCCCCGGGATGAAACACCAACCCTGGGAGAAAACAATGGCCCTAGATTTCAATATATTTACCGGGATTATCCTTCAGAAGCATCCTGTAATCATTCACCTTGAGCCAGAACAAGATCCAGCATACCAGTCCACCCAGGGATGCCAGAACATTGATATACGGGATGATTATCGCGCTGATAAGAATGCAGTAGGCAATGCCTATATTGTAGGCAGGTCTGCGTTCTTCGGCATAGACGTTCCTTTTTGATAATTCAAGGGCCAGGGAATCGGATAACCGGGAAACAATGAAAAACTGCCATACGATCCCAAACAAGGGAATGACACTGAGCCAAACCTGTTCAGGTTGCATCTTCCTGTTTTCAGGGCTGATCTCTTTCAGGGTACGCTGCAACGTCAGCAGGTAATATACCAGGGGAAAGATCGACAGGATAACAAAAGCAAGTACCATGAAAAAGGCAGGTCGTCCGGTCACTGCCAGGAATTCAGTTTCAACCATATGTATTGCTGTCATTTCGATACTTTGTAAATATAACGACAAAGTTTGAATGATAACGTCATTGCTGACAAGTGGCATTTTTTTTTCAGTCATCCCGGAGGTGCAAAAGGATAGAAAAGTATCCAGGAAATTATTGTAGATTTTATTATTGTATATTGTATACAAAAGTGTATATTTGACTCGCATGATTTCAGGATTAGAATTCAATCATTAAAAAATGGATGTAGAACCGATCCATCAAACCGATCTCTCCTTCCAGGTGTACCAGCGGATCAAGGACATGATCCTTGACGGAACACTTCAGCCGGGGGAAAAGATACTACAGGAAAAGATCGCTGCACAGCTCGGGGTGAGCAGGATGCCACTGCATAAAGCGTTTGTTATGCTTGAAGAGGAGTTCCTGGTGGAAAGCATTCCGCGCAGGGGAATTTTCATTAAAAAGCCGGACCTCCGGGAGATCATAGATGCATTTGAATGCAGGGAAGGACTGGAGGGGATCGCGGCACGCAGGGCCGCGGTAAATCTTACCGAGCAGGAGATCGATGCCCTCGAAGAAATGTTTGCAGACCTGGGGGGGAGCGCAACATCGTCGCATGCCGACTACCAGCAGGCAGATCATGCATTTCACGAAGCGATCATTAACGCCAGCGGAAATAATGTAATGCGGAGATTGAACAGCATCGGCAGTGTGCTGATCAGGACCTACCCTAAAGGTATCATCCTACCCCTGGAAGAATCGATGTCGGACCACAGGAAGATCCTCCAGGCCTTCCGGGACAGGGATGCTGAAAAAGCAGAATCACTGGTCCGGAACCATTCCCGCAAGGCGATCCGTATCCTGGAAAAAGAACTGAGGGACCATGTTGAGCACAGGTGATTCGTGCCTGGAGGAAGAAATAGTATGGTGGGACGAAACTTCACCAATACGTAAAAATGTAAAAAGGACTAAAAACCATACATAAAACAGAGCATATAAAAATGAGTAAAAATTACAAGATTGCAGCAGTTCCGGGAGATGGTATCGGACATGAGATCGTACCTGCAGCTACCAGGGTCCTTGAGGCTGTCGCTGCGGAATCCGGCTTTTCCGTAGACTTTGACCATTTCGAATACGGCGCCGGTCATTATAAAAAACACGGGGTATTTATGCCCGCCGACGGTCTTGAGAAACTCCAGGTATACGATGCGATCCTGTTTGGAGCAGTCGGACTTCCCGATGTGGATGATACCCTTCCCGCGAAGGATTATACATTCCGGGTGCGCACCCATTTCGAGCAATATGTGAATTACCGGCCGGTGAGGAACTGGAAAGGAGTACAAAGGCCACTGCGCAGTGAGCAACCGTTCGACTTCGTGGTGGTCCGGGAGAATACGGAAGGTGAGTTCGTGCAGGTAGGCAGCCAGGTAAAACCAGATTCACCAGACGGAATGGGGATTGACACCAGCATTTTTACGCGGAAAGGGATTGAAAGGGTCGCCCATTATGCTTTCCGGTTGGCCAGGACCCGCAGAAACCACGTCACCACGGTCACTAAGTCCAATACCCTGATCAACAGCCTGACCTATTGGGACCAGGTGATCGGCGAGGTGGCGGAACACTACCCGGAAGTGGAACACCGCTACATGTATATCGATGCTACTTCCGCGAATTTCGTACTGAAGCCATGGATCTTTGACGTAGTACTGACCTCAAACCTCTTCGGTGACATTCTCAGTGATCTCGGCGGAGCCCTCATGGGTAGCCTGGGGCTGGGGGGTAGTGGCAACATCAACCCGGAGAAGGAATACCCTTCCATGTTCGAACCAATCCACGGATCAGCACCCGACATTGCCGGTCAGGGGATCTCCAACCCTGTAGGAATGTTC
>CAZOXI010000084.1:0-7377 GCA_964583445.1 uncultured Bacteroidaceae bacterium
TCAATTCCATATTCAGCAAGGCTCGTTCCAACAATAAGCAGATCAAAATCTGCATCAACAAAACTCAGTGTTTCTCTGCGTTTAATATATTCCCAATCTGTAGTGGCAATCACCAGCAAGAAAAGACCATTAATTACCAGGGTAAAACCGGCAAAAAATAGAACAAACAGTGCAGATTTTTTAAAAAACTTTATCATATCTAGAAATTTGCATATACAAACTGTTCAGATTTTAGTCCGACCACATAAATGATCGTAATCATAAGGCTATAAAGTGACCACCGGAAAATCCTATTCCATATCCTCGCCCCTTGCCAAAAACGCTCTATTCTTTGGTACCTTACCGGAAAATCATTCTGAATCAATTCAAGAAACAGGAATACCGGAATATAAACTGCCACTAGGTAGGGTAAAGTACTCAAATTATCAATGGCGATGGGTCCATTTTTCGTGAACATTTTTGAAAAATAGGTAAATACTGAGCTCAAATCTTTGGAGAAAAAGAAAACCAAGGAAACACAATAAAACAAATACGTAAAAATCCTCCCCATCCAGGCATTGATTGATTTTGGCAGTTTGGAAAAGAGTCGTATTCGGATTTTACGTGTAAAAAACTCATAATTGATAGCCAAGGCTTGCAGAAATCCAAGCAACATAAAATGCCATCCACCGCCGTGCCATATACCGAACAAAACCCAGGTAATGAATACTGCATATACAGAAGCATATACTCCCCATCGTCTTCGGTTCAGAACGGTCTGACGAAAAACATAATCGTTGAACCAGGAAGCCAGGGAGATATGAAAACGACGCCAGAAAGTAGAGACATTTTCTGCAAAGAATGGACGGTTGAAGTTCGGCAACAGGTTGATCCCAAAAACCCTTGCAAAGCCGATAGCAATATCTGTGTACCCAGAAAAATCGAAATAGAGATAGATAGGTAAAAGGAGAAAGATTACCCATATAGAATATCCTTCAATAGAACTGATTCCAGAAAACGTGTCAAACACAAAGGGAGCCAGCTGATTGGCAATAGCCACCTTTTTAAAAAAACCTATGAGTGCAGTTCGTAAACCTGAACTGACCATTTCGGAATCAAAGTCTTGACCCTCTTTAAGCTGTGGTAAAAAATGATTGGATCGCTCTATTGGGCCAGAAAGAAATTTGGGAAAGAAGGTGATATACACTAAAAAATCCGCAAAATTCCTTTCAGGTTTCTCCCAACCCATTTTAACGTTGATAAGGTATCCAATGCCCTGCAAAGTAAAATAGGATATTCCGAGAGGGACTAACACTTTAGAAATGCCAGAAACTTCTATATTACTTCCAAAAAAATCAAATAGAGGATCCACCGTGAATGAAGCATATCTTAGAAGAATAAGTTGAAGCAGGTTAAAGCCAATTCCGAACCTGTAATATAGTAATTTTCGTGTTGTATTTTCCAATTTCCTCCCAAGTGAAAAATTGATAACAGAATAAAGAAGAATGTAAGGAAGTAGCAAGTAGTTTAAGGTAAAAATAAACACACAACTCAGCAATGCCAGGAAATAACCCCTGTATTTAGGATTCAACAAGTAAAATATGACACCTGCAATCAATGTAGCGATGACAAATTTCAAAGATATTATTTGCATGAATAAACTTTTTAGGTTTCAAACCTAACTAATTGTATTTATACTCCTTTTATCTGATCCCCAAATTTGATATAGGTTATATAAAATTACTCAAAGGGCAGCAAAATGAATTGTGTATATTCGAATTGTTAAAAAATATTTATTTGGCTGATTATCCTCCTATATTCTCAAATTGTTTAAGAAATATGGCAACTTATCAAAATAATATTCGTAAGAACATATAATTTCCATCAAAATCCCATACTAATTATGTTAAAATATAGGTGATTAGTTCAGTTAGATAATATCTTTGCAGTGTTAAACGTATATATTTTGTTATTTGCATTTTAAAAGACAACTTGATCCTTTATTTTTAATATTTCTTACATGAGCTTATGCGGTTAAATTTTTCTTATGAAAAACTTCTTGATTTATATTACATTATTTTTCTTCCCATTCCTAGGTATTTTTGCACAAAAAACCTATTATATTTCAACCGAAGGAAATGATCTAACCGGTGATGGCAGTTTTGATTCTCCATGGGCCTCTTGGCAAATGGGAACGAATAATGCAGAACCAGGTGATACTGTATATATCCGTGGAGGGGTATATTACCCATCCGAAAGACTTAGTAAATATACTTCTGGGATTTGGTCTATAAATCCAAATGCAGGTTATGGTAAATCTGGCACAAAGGATAAATGGATTTACTATATAGCATACCCAGATGATTATGAAAAGGGTGATTTCCCTATTCTTGATATTTCTAAGGCTGATTTAGGGAGTCATAATTTTGCTATTGGATTAAGCGTCGGCTATTCTCAGTTTATTTATTTTAAGGGATTGACTATACGAAATGTATGGCAAAACAAAAATGCCTCAGCCCCTGAGGCATATGGTGTTTCAACAAATCGTTCAGCGAATCTAAGATTTGAAAATATGACCGTGCATAATATTGGAGGAAGAGGTTGGTGGATTCAGGGAGGTGCTTGGTCAACTGGAGATTCAGCTTATGCCGTTGATGTTAACGGGAGAGATCCACAAGACGCAAGAATATTAATTGACTATGATACTACTATTTGGATTAATTGTGACACATACAATGTTTGCGATTCAATAGACTATACTGGAGCCGGTGACCCAGGAAACTCAGCAGATTGTTGGAAAACTGTATTCTATGCCGGAAATGTCGCAAAATGGATAGGATGTAGAACCTGGAATTTTACAGATGATGGCTGGGATCCGAGTATTTCTGCTAGATCTTATGAGGCAATTGGTCCAAAAATATATTTAGAGAATTGTTGGTCCATGTCTACAGATAAATATTTAGAATATTGTAATGAAAATGCAGCTGAAGGGAAAGGTGGAATTGAAGGAAATGGTTTTAAATTTGGTGCTGCTGGAGGAAATACTCCAAAAGAACCAGCAGGATATTTTATTAATTGTTTAGCAATCTATAATTATCATGATGGTTTCTCATCAAATGTAGAACTAAACAGAGGCAATTTTGACATGCAGCCTCAACATTACAACAATACTTCATATAGGAATGGAGCAATAGGATTTCATATAGAATTTGCCAGTGGTATAGAGCGGAATTTTACTTTTAAGAATAATTTAACTTATGGTAATTTAGGTTTAGAACCCGGTACAAAAACACCGTATGATGTTGGAACAGGTCAAGGCTATTATGTGGAAAGTCATAATGTTTGGGACAGAACTGATAATTACCCTTATTTTTCTACTTCAGATACTTTTGATCTGAATAATGATGATTTTGTAACACTTGATTCAGTAGAAGTAAATAAATTATTTAAGGCTCCTCGAAAAAGTGATGGCTCATTACCTTCATTTCCCCTTCAACTCAAATCAAGTTCAGATTTAGTCGACGCTGGAACCGATATTGGTTTGCCCTACAAGGGCAAAGCACCTGATATTGGCGCCTTTGAATATGGTACTGTATCAGTTGAATTAGTCTCTCCCACAGACAGTAGCAAATATTTGAACAGCAATTCAATACCTTTCAAAGCAGTTGCTACTGATACAGAAGGTAATATTGACCGTGTGCTTTTTTATACCAAAAAAAAAGAGATTAAATTAGGTGAAGGGATATCAATAGGCGACAACCAATGGCAATTTGATTGGGAGACAGATACGATCGGATTTTTTGACCTCAGGGCTGTTGCGATCAATCAGGCAGGCGATTCTGCTACCTCATCCCGGATTCATGTATTTATATATCCTGAGGATGGGCCAGGTGAAAAGGATGAACAGAATTGTGAAGTGAGATATTTTGAGGATAATCAACAGATAAGGGTCCTTTTGCAGGAACCACTATCCGTAACAACTGATCTATATATAGTCTCAGTGGATGGAAAAATTCGAAAGACTATTACGCTCAAACAAACAGATTTCTTCAAGGATATTAATATTTCTGATATCGTCCCTGGCTTTTACATCTTACAATTTGAAAAAACGGAGGGTACTGCGGTTTGCAATGGATCAAAGTTTGTAAAAGTAATTAATTAAGATCTAAAGCCATCAATCCTTCTTGATACTTTTTATTGTATCAACTACCCTATTAAGTTCATTTTCAGACATTTGAGATCCTGAAGGTAAGCAAATTCCTATTTTGAATAATCTATTTGAAACTTCATTCAGGTAGGCTGGACAGGATGAAAAAACAGGCTGCAGATGCATTGGTTTCCACAATGGTCGTGATTCAATATTTTGATTATCAAGCTTCTGCTGTAAATCTTCCCGTGAAAATCCTGCTATTTTATCGTCAATCAGGATAGTGGTTAACCAACGATTAGAATAGTAGATATCGCTGGGCTCATTAAGAAATGTAATACCTGGAAAACTTTTTAGTTGATCGTGGTAAAACATATAATTGGCACGTCGGCTGGCGATTCGCTCCTCAATAACCTCCATCTGCCCCCTGCCCAAACCTGCAATTACATTACTCATCCTGTAATTATAACCTATCTGGCTATGCTGATAATGTGGAGCTGGATCCCGGGCCTGGGTTGACAGTAAACGGGCTTGTTGAATCAAGTTCTGCTCATTTGAAAGTAACGCACCTCCACCGGAAGTATTCAGAATTTTGTTTCCGTTAAACGAAAGAATTCCCATTCTTCCAAAAGTGCCAAGACTTCTCCCTTTATATTTGCTGCCAAGTGCTTCAGCAGCATCTTCAATTACAGGAATGTTGTAATGGTCAGCAATCTCAAGAATCTCATCCATTTGGGCAGGCATACCATAAAGATGAACAATAATAATTGCTTTGGGCTTTTCCCCTGTTTTTAACCTTTCCTCGATTACTTGTTGCAATAAGGAAGGATCCATGTTCCATGTGTCTTCTTCACTGTCAACTAGTATTGGGGTTGCTCCCTGGTAAATGATGGGATTGATAGTTGCCGAGAAAGTAAACGTGGATCCAATCACTTCATCTCCCTTTCCGATGCCCAGCATCACCAGGGCAAGATGTAAAGCAGCTGTACCTGAACTCAGGGCAGCAACATCAGCTACCTGGCAATACTCTTTAATTGCCTTCTCAAATCCATCCACGTTCGGCCCCAGCGGGGCAATCCAGTTCTGGTCAAACGCTTCCTGGATATATTTCATCTCGTATCCCGACATGTGCGGCGGACTCAGATATATACGTTTTTCTTTCGCTGCTTTCATCTCTTAATTATATTAAACTCAACTTTTTTTCCTTAAACATATCTCGTTTAATTCTGCGTTTCTCAAAACATAAAAAATTGAGAAGCTTTATGTACTCTTCCAAAACTACCTGGATGTCTTCCTTTTCTTTCCACCATGCGTCTGGCTGAAACTTTGTGTAGCTACTTGGAACTGAAAAAATTTGAATTTCAGGCTCAAAGTCTTCCATAACGATATCAAATATCATGGAGGCTCTCCTCGCGTGGTCAGCCGAAGTTACTAGTAACAGAGTATCCATCTGTGGATGATCTTTTATATAGTCCCGGATAATTAGTGCCTCACTTGAAGTACTTAGTGCTCCTCCCTGTAAAACAATGATACTATCTGCAGGAATATTGAGTGAAAGTAATGCATTCCCAGATTGATCTGTATTACTAAGAATGCTAATGCCCCTTTCTACTAATATGTTCTGTTTTTGTGCAGACATGGTTTCAACCAAAATAACTTCTGAAGCATATCCGGAGGTATATAGGTCCGAAACCTGGAGAACCCTGTCAGCTATACTTCCCATTAGCATGACGATGGCATCAGCATGCAACGGTTCATCTTCTTTTACCAGCCATTCGCCACATGCTTTCCTGCCGGCAAAATATAGTACAATACATATAATTATAAATTCAACACGCATAGATAGTCGACATTATATTTTTTGGGGATTAATATCTTCTTTGAATATTGTTTTCAAGATTAGTCTGAGGTCCCCTAAGAAAGACATATTATAATAATAATCCAGGTTGATCCTCACCTTATCCGGCCATAGAACTTCATCATTGTATTTTTTTGGGTCCGATACCTCTGCCAGTAATTCCTCCTCGGATGCGTATTTCAGGGAAGCAGGTCCGGTAATACCCGGCCGAAGTTTGAGTATTTTCCTTTCCTCACCCTGCAATTTGTCAGCATACCCGGGTATATCCGGGCGGGGCCCGACAAGGCTCATATCTCCTTTTAAAACATTGAATAACTCTGGAAATTCATCAATTTTCCTTTTTCGGAGTTTAGATCCCAATGTAGTAATCCGGTGTTCACCTTTTACGGAAACATGATCTCCATCATGTCCGACAACCATTGTCCTGAATTTATATATCGTAAATAATTCCCCGTGTCTTCCCGTTCGCTTTTGCTTGAATATTACCGGGCCCGGCATTGAAATCTTAATCATCACAGCAACTACAGTAAACAAAGGAAATAACAAGATCAATCCGAACAAAGATGTTACAAGGTCAAAGATCCTTTTAAGAGATAGTTGCATTCGCTTCATGACTGTCATATCATTTACCCCTTTCCATTAAGCTTGAGAGTGCATCTGCTGAACTTAAAAATTCCACTTCGGGCCATTTTTTTAGTATTCCTTTTAATAATCTGGTAAGTTCTGTAAGTCCCTGTTCCCTGTTTGTAGGATCATTCCCTCCCACAAAATTAACCCTGTGGGTGCTTATTATTGCAGGTTTTCCCCATCTGAAAGCAGCTGAAATCTGCCTCATGGTACTTTCTGTATTGGAATATCCTTCATCCGTTGGTTCAAATGCACAATTTCTGACATAGAAAGTAATTCCCAACCCCTTCTGTCCGGAAACATAGCGTATATAATTCATCTTCCCGTTTAACCCGGGATAAGGTGTCCTATGCATTACATTGAGAAATTTCACACCATTTTCTACCAACGTTTTATCAAAGTCGGGATGAAAAAAACCGTTCCCCGGCACAAAATTCGCCGGTACAAACCCGAAAATACTTTTAAAAATTGTCACGCTTTCTTCAATAGCCCGGACAAGAAATTCCTTCTGTTCTTCATTGCTGAAGAAGAATTCTGCTCTGAATCCTGAGACGGGATCAGGCACCCCGGGAACCTCAAGTGAAACATAACCATATTCAAATGCCTTGCGCAAATCCCGGTTGCCTTCTTTTAATGCTTTTATCCAAAATGGAACCGAAATATGGTCCCTGCCATGAAGGCCGGGAACAAAGATTCCTCTTCCCACCCCTTCCTGATACTTCGAAAAAACATCTTGACCGGGATAATATTTTTTTAGCGTTTCTGT
>CAZOXI010000084.1:7387-9348 GCA_964583445.1 uncultured Bacteroidaceae bacterium
GGTTCGTGAAAATAGGCCTGATAATCTGAAGCCTTAATCTTCTCAAAATCCGGATTGGCGACAACAACCAGTGGAGTCATGACAGCATTATTACCTGATGTGTCCTTCACAGAACTTAATACTTCATATAATCGATCGAGATCTTCAACATTGGCCAGGGTATCATATTTGTCAAACCTGCTGTCAGAAATAATCAAACCTTCACTGATCATTGCTTCCCTGACATTACCTGTAGGCATACGAATGCCTCCCCAGTCGTCACACTCGATAACCACGATCTTCCGATTGGTCCGCCAGCCTGGTATGTTTTTTATGTTATTTACAATCTCCCGCTTTATCCTGTGAATCATTCCCTCGTCTGCTTTACAAATTCTACCAGCATGTACTTATTTTTTAACTGTTTTAACACCTTCATGGTCTCATTACCGGAATGGGCACGCATAACCAGAACATTGTTTTGGGAAATAGTTGAAAGACACCTGAAATCCATACCCCATGCCGTTTCATACATGATCCGGTTCATCTCACGGCCGATACCTTTCCCTCGGTAATCCCTGTCGATCAATCTGCCCACAAAACATTTTTTAGTGAAAAAAAAACGAAGAAAATAATAGCCTACCATCGTATTCTCATGAAAAACTCCCATCATCAGGAAAGAAGTTTTTTGCTGTTGTTTTTCCAACGCTTTCATTGAAAATCCATGGGGTTGAAAGTAGGCCAGATCATCAGGTGACTGACTATTGATCAGGGAATGCAATGAAGGTAGATCACTCCCTGAAAGCTTTCGATATTCAAACGCTCCGGATTTCGTTTCACTCAAAACCTGCTTCAGCACACCATTCTGTCTTTTTAGGAAAAATAATGAATACAGCAAATTGTTTATCCAATCAATGATGCCCCAAACAGGCTTCAAATGATGCTTGATGAATAGCAATAACTTCTCCAAGAGTCAGGACTTAATATAATTATTAATAATCTTTTTTCTTTTTCCTGATGCTAACAGTGGAATTTCCGAAACATACTCAATGGCAAATAATGCATCATCTCCCAGGTAAACCTTAAACTCGGAAATGAGTTGTTCCTCACGATTAAATCCCTTTTCAGCATTAATTTTAAATGTATACTCCCTGGCTCCTTCCTGAATAAGTTGATACTGATTGATCTCTGTGTATTGCCACATGTTCTTATATACGATATAGGAGGAAACAAGTTCTCCTTTTGTATCATACAAAAGATCAAGCTTTCTTCCTTCGACAACGGAAAGATACTGGTTTTGATCTCCTGGACCAGGTGGCATCATGACTCCAACATCTCCAGTATCGTAGCGTATCATAGGCATGGCATAGTTAAAAAGGTCTGTGACAACAATTCTTCCAGGTGCTCCCCCCTGAACGGGCTCTTCATGATCCATCTTAAGGATTTCTATTATATAGCTCGCAGTATTCACAAGATATCTCCCACTACCGTCCTTTTCCTGTTGTGCCAGGATACCATTCTCCAAATTAGAATATCTTGAAACTACAGGTACCCCGAAATGCTTTTTCATTGTATCCTTTGTATATTCATTAAGTGTCTCCGACATAGAAATGATGGAACGTACATTTTTCCTTACCTTAAATTCCGAGTGTCTGTCAAGGTATTGACATATTAATTCAAGAGCAGATGCATAACCAAGGATACCAATGGTTGAACTGTCTTTTTTCAATTTATGAAGCAACCTATCAATCTGCTTGTCATTCAGCCTGACGACATCTACAGGGACTAAATTTTGCAGACGGTACTTCCAATTGCTACTCATTTTTTGTTCTACCCATATTTTAAGGTAAATAAGGCGCTGGCCAATTTTATATCCGCCTCGTTTTGCAAAAAATATGGTATCTGCTGTATTCCTTATCTTCTTATTCTTGTCCTGGAAAATTTCAAACGGTGTACCAGTAGACCCACTTGTAGTTACTGTAGCA
>CAZOXI010000085.1:0-9318 GCA_964583445.1 uncultured Bacteroidaceae bacterium
AAAATGATGCCGGCAAAGACTCCGGACAGGCCTGGAAAATGCTTTACATGGGAGATGGTGCACGCGTCAATGCCGATTTGCAAATGATGGATCACATCAATTATTTCAACTACAGCAAGGTTCAGAAGAAGATCCTGGATATGTCCATTGAGGAATATAAAGCACATTGTCTGAACATCATGGAAAAGGAGCAAGCAGACCTGGAAAAATTTGCAAGCAACCATGCAGTGAGTAAAAAAGCCATCCAGGTGAAGCAATTTCAAATCCCCTACTCCTGTTACCGGAACATCTTATCATACAAATTTACGATGACTTCTGCATATCGCAAGAAACACAACATACCCAGGGAACAGAGGGAAATCCCCCTTGAAATTGCGCAACCTGGTCCTGGTTATTATGATTTCATCGATCCATCAGCATTGAATAATCCCCTCTCCGTCATCGCTGGAAGCGCCTATGGTTCCCTGATCAACAGGGTACGGTTTGCTGATTGCGTGCGACCAGGTCCCAATTTTTTCTATGTTTCAATCATGGATGCCATTCAGGAAAATGAAATTGAGATTACTGAACAACAACGCACAATGCTCAGCAGGCTCATTGAATGTGAAACCAGCGATTGTATAAAAGAAATTTTACGTAACGATACCGTCACACTGGCTTCTTTTTTCAGGGAACATCCTGACCTGGTTGATTCTGTTCGCAGGAATGATTACAAGGATTTTCAACGCGCCAACTGGAATAAATATTTTGGACTTGCAGATGGTTTCGCGACTGATATATTTGATGCACAGTATATGTGTAATATGATGAAAGGGAGAAATAAACCGCTTTCAGAAGAAGACAAAGAAGAAATCCGGAATGAAATTTCAAATGATTTTATGGTCAGCTACCTGTTGCAGTACAGTCAAAACCTGGAAGATGAAATAGCCAGGAAAATTGAAGAAAATAAAAATAAAACTGGGTATGTAGTGAATGAGACACCGGACACTGAAGGGGACAAGCTTTTTGATGCCATTATGCAGAAATACAAAGGCAAAGTAGTATTTGTTGATTTCTGGGCCACATGGTGCAGTCCCTGCCGCTCCGGAATCGAGCGAATGAAGCCCCTGAAAGAGGAACTCAAAGACAAGGACATTGCGTTTGTATACATCACCAACCCTACCTCTCCAAGCGATACGTGGAACATGATGGTGCCCGATATCAAGGGCGAGCACTACCGTGTAACGCAGGATGAATGGAACTATTTTGCCTCAAAATTCAATATCAGCGGGATTCCGCATTATCTGCTGGTGGACAGGGATGGAACCGTGGTAAAAGACAAATTGTATTTCGCATCTTCAAACCGGGAGTTAAAATCATTGCTGGTGGAATACCTGGAGAAGTGATCTGAATTTGCCACTTTTTAAATTAAATAAAGCTGGTAAAATAGGGCGTTGACCCTCATGCCGGGAAAAACCATTGCTTCTTAGCCTGGTTAATGATTTTATAATGTGATATGTATGATCTAAAAAATACTTTTCCCAGGAGGACCATCCTAGAAGAAGACAACTCCCAGGATACCTGCCAACACGCCGTACACCAGCATCGGGAAGGCCGTTCGTTTCAGGATTTTTCCCTCTACATTGCCCAGCGCAAGTATCGATGCCACCGCCACGATATTGTTGATACATACCATATTTCCCATTGAAGCACCTACGGATTGAAGCGCAAGCACCAGGGTTCGGTCAAGTCCCAGGGATGCGGCAATAGCATCCTGGATGCCTGCAAAAGTCAGGTTGGAGATCGTGGCAGAACCAGAAAAGAAGGAACCAAGCGCTCCCATAAAAGAGGCAAACCAGGTCCAGTTTTCCCCGGTGGCATTTGCGAGCAATATTCCGATTCTGTTCACAGCAGATTCTTCCCCTCCCATCATCATCAGGTTGACAAATACGAGTGCCCCCAACAGTGCAAATGTTGGATTTTTCATTTGCCTGATGGTGATGTTGAATGAGGACCTTATCTCCTTTGAAGAGCTGCCGTACCAAAGAAAGGTCCCTAAAGAAATCAGGACAAAAGGAATGAAGGAGGGCACATAAAGAAGCGCATGGATCCACCTCACATCTGTCCCGAGAATGTTTTCCAGCGAGATCACCAGCGACGCACTCAGGCTGAAATCACCCAATGGCCCCAGGGGTAGTAAAAACGCAGGCTCAGAAGCGGTGATCAGAGATTTGATGCCAAGCTGTGGGATGCGTGTAACGATCAACACTGCAATGGTTCCCCAGAGCGGAAAAGTAGCCTTCACGATTGGCACCAATGCTACCCTCCGGCTGGTTTGTATGGATTTTGTCTCGTCCTGCTCCGTTTTCTCCCGTTTGGCTTCCGCTCCCCCAACATGCCCGACAAGATGTACTTTTTTTTTGCTTAATCCGATCCCGTATTTTGCAAGCATTACCGAGAGAACCAAACCAACCGCCCCGCCAATCAGCGCCGGGAACTCATAATTATACTTCGCAATGATCACGTAAGGAACAACAGTTACAATGATTGAAAGCAGTATAAATGGCAAGTTTTGAAAAATGGAATTCCAACGAATCACCTGGTTCAATGCGAGTAACGGAATGACCAGGGCAATACTCGCGTGGATCAATGCAGAGCGGAACCCGATCTCCAAGGCTTCCTTTTCGGTGAGTAATATGCCCGAAAATCCAAACCAGGTGGGTGTGCCCACGGCACCAAAAGAGACCGGCACGGTATTCATTATTAAAGCCAGGATGGCTACCCGTAGCGGATGAAATCCCAGGCCGACAAGGACAGGTGCTGCAATAGCGGCAGGCGTTCCGAATCCACTTGCCCCTTCGATGAGAAAAGGAAAAGCCCAGCCCACGATCATCAGCTGGGCCACTTTGTTTTCAGAAACAGTATTCAGCCACTGTTTGATCACAGACAATGCTCCTGTAGATTCCATCGTTTTAAAGAGGAAGATGGCACCCCCGATAATCAAAATGGGTGTCCAGGCAAGCAGTAGTCCGCTGATTACATTGGCATGTACCTCGCGTGGCTCAAAACGGAAAGCAAGGAGTACGATGAAATAAAGAATCAGGGCTGACAATGGAAGCGCCCTTTGCGAGGGGACGCTCCTTTTTTTTACCATTAACCAGATCAGGAAGAGAACCGGGACAATGGAAAGTATGGTATTAAGCATTGATCAGTTCATTTTCACTTTTCCCGGTTTCAAGATATTCCTTAATATTTGAAAATGTTGTTTGTGCAATATTGTTCACCGCCTCTTTGGTAAAGAATGCCTGGTGAGAGGTGATCAGCACATTTGGAAATGTCTGTAGCCTCACAAACTGATCATCCTGAATGACGGTCTCACTCAGGTCTTCAAAGAATAATTTCTCTTCCTCCTCGTACACATCGAGCCCGAGGTATCCTACCTTTCCTGATTTCAGTCCGTTGATCACAGCAGCACTGTCTATGAGTTTACCCCTGCTTGTATTTACGATCATTACATTGTCCTTCATGCTGCTGATGGCGTAGTCATTAATGATATGATACGTTTCATGATTCAGCGGACAATGAAGGCTGAGAACATCACTATTCGCATAGAGCTCCTGCAACCCGACATACTTCAGTCCGCTCTCTTCCAACTGTTTATTCGGGAATTTGTCATAGGCCAGCACCTTGCAGTTCAATCCTTTAACCAGGTTGATGAAGATCTGACCGATTTTCCCGGTACCGATCACCCCAACCGTTTTTTCATTCAGATCAAATCCCAGCAACCCATCCAGAGCAAAATTTCCATCCCTGACCCGCGAGTAGGCCTTGTGAAACTTCCGGTTCAGGGAAAGAATCAATCCTAACGTATGCTCTGCAACCGCATAGGGTGAGTAGGCCGGGACGCGTACAACGCCAATGCCTTCTTCGTACGCTTTTTTTACATCTACATTATTGAATCCGGCACAGCGCAGTGCAATCAGCTTCACCCCGTTTTCTTTCAGCATTTCTATTACGGGAGCCTGCAAACTATCATTCACAAAGACACATATGGCATCGAATCCCTTTGCCAGGGGTACCGTTTTTTCATACATGCGCGATTCGAAGTATGACAACTCGAAATTGAAATCTTTATTCGCCTCGCTAAAGCTATCCAGCACCCATTTTTTGGAACTGAATACTGCTACTTTTGCAGGTGCATTTTCTATATTTTGTTTCATTTTATTGATATAGGTATTATTTTTTCTGTTTCATGCCACCTAATTCCGGGCTAATATTGGACCATATACCATTGTTTACAACCAAAAACAACGATAAATGTTAATGGATTTCCCGTTTATTTGGCTGGCCTCCGATACATCTGCTTGAAAATAGTGTCCGACAATAAATATCAACAAGTCCGCGAATCATTGTCTTTTATTGTTCGTGATTTGATTTGGTGGTGCCTCCTTATTATCGCCGGGAATTTTTATTTTGCTGTTTTTTTTAATCAATATTGTTTATTTTCTTTGGACAGCAATGTCTCACAGATCGGCGGCTTGTTCACCAATATTAACATAAAGAAAACGCATATGTGGAGATTACGGATCATCTCAGGTGGAATTGTCACCATGTTATTTGGTACTCATTTTTTAATAGCCCAGGAAAATGAACGTATGGATCAGCTATGGGGTGATTTTGAAACCTCGAAATTTGCATCTGATTCCATTCGCGGTGAATTGTTCAGGGATGGGAATTATGCAATGTTCATTCATTGGGGACTTTACTCAAATATTGCCAACAGATATAAAGGGAAGACCTATTATGGAATAGCGGAATGGATCATGAGCTCCAGGCGGGCAGATATACCGGTAGAAGAATACAAGCACCTGGCAAAGGATTTTAATCCTGTGGATTTCGACGCGGAAAGAATCGTGCAGCTCGCAAAAAGAGCGGGGATGAAGTATATCATCATAACCAGCAAACACCACGATGGTTTCGCCATGTATGATTCTGAAGTGAGTGATTTCAATATCGTTGATGCTACTCCATTTGGAAGAGATCCGATGAAAGAGCTGGCAGAGGCCTGTAAAAAGGAAAATATCGGTTTCGGATTCTATTATTCGCAGAACCAGGACTGGACTGCCCCGGGCGGGCGAAGGGGACCCTTAACCAATGATTCCGGAGATACCATTTCTTTTGATGAATATTTTTATGGCAAGTGCCTACCCCAGGTGAATGAGATTACCACCCGTTATGGAGATATGGTACTTATCTGGTTCGATACACCGGGAGGGATGCCTAAGAAATATGCGGCGGAGCTCGTTGAACTCGTTCATAACAACCAACCCAAAGCATTGGTTTCAGGAAGGATTGGACATGGATTGGGTGATTACAAAACGCTGGGCGACATGGAAGTTCCGCATGTGAATGTAGAAGGACTCTGGGAGGCGGTTGATGTTACAAACGATTCCTGGGGCAATGCCTGGTATGATGAAAATTGGAAATCCCCCAAAGAGATTCTGAAAAGACTTATCTCCACAGTGGCCAGGGGGGGGACCTATATGCTGAATATTGGTCCTGACGTGAAAGGAAACGTCCCCGATTTTGCTGTCATGTCCCTGGAGGCCTCGGGAAGATGGTTGTCTGCTTATCCACAGGTTGTTTATGGTGCCGGCCCCTCTCCCTGGCTGCATGCCCTTCCCTGGGGGGATGTTACTGTAAATAACGATCAACTCTATCTTTCAATATATGCGTATCCCCGAAACGGGAATTTATATCTCCCGGGACTTAAGAATGAAATTATCTCAGCGAAATTGCTGAATGCAGGGAACAAGTTGGATCTGAATTATTCAAAACAGAACGGGAACCTTTTGTTGGATTTGCCACTTCAGCAGCCTGAAGATTTTATTTCCGTTATCGAACTTACAATAGACGGAGCAGCAGAGGTAGATTCTACACCAGCGCTGGATCCATTCATTTCTACGGAATTGACGACGCATTTTGCAGATGCAATACATTGTAAAATTGAGGAAAAACGGTGGATGGAAAAATTCGGAGAATGGAAAGTACAGCATGTGATTCAGGGGTGGGAAGAAGGAAGTAAAGCCACCTGGGAGATAAAAGTGTTCCAACCCGGGGTGTACTTTGTTGAATTGAACTATGCAGGAACAGGCAGGTTAGTTTGGTCGGTAGCATCAGACGAGGGAGTATTTATTCAGAATCAACAGAATGCATCACATATCTATTCCGCGTACCCGATGGGATGGATGCAATTCGACAAGCCTGGAATCCACAAGATCAGCGTTTCCCTGGTGGAAGGAGATCCGGATACATCTGAACTTTCAGGCATTCGTTTCACTCCCATATCTTTTGGCGGGCAACAGTAGAAATGGCAGTGTTCCACTTATTGTGTCTGCAAGAAAAATATTTCCGTCCGGATATTTTAAAGATTTGTATCTTTGGTTATCAGCACAATCATGTTAAGCCGAGATTACATATTGTCTACGATCAAAGCCAAAAAAACTGAATTAAAGAATTTTGGAATTCAGGAAATAGGCTTATTTGAGTCCTATAGCAGGGGTGAGGCTTCTGAGGACAGTGATGTTGATATCTTAATCGAATTTGATCCTGAGATGGAATCCTTTGACAATTTCATGGCAGCTTATGATTATTTTGAAAACTTGTTTAAGGATAAGAAAGTCGAAATAGTGACAAAAAACAGCCTGAGTCCCTTTATTGGGCCCTACATTCTTAAAGAGGTAATATATGCCTAAAGAACCTGTAGAATATCTCATGTTTCCTTCACTTCAAAAGTATACCACTTTAATGCAAGGTTAATATTTATTTTCTTCAAAATGAAACCTTGAAGCGTGCTGTCGTAAGAAGCCTGGAGATCATCGGAGAAGCAAGTAAAAAGATTCCTGCTGATTTCAAAGTTCAGCATCAAAATATACTATGGAAAAATATGGCTGGTATGAGAGACCGGCTTATCCATGATTATATAGGTGTTGATTATGCTATTGTCTGGGATGTTATCAAGAATAAGATCCCGGAATTAACCAATCAGATCAATAAAGTTCTTGATAGTTAATCACTGATTGCCTGGATATTTTCCATCAACAATTCTGTAAACACCCCAACAAAAAGCCCACAAGTCATTGACTCTGCGGAGACATTGTCTTATGTGATTGTGCAATATTATGAGTGAGTGGCAGTGTGAGCACGTTTTGCCTGCAGCTCAAAAAAACAGAGTGAAAGTTCATCGCTCTCGCTCTTCACTCTCACTCTCACCCTCACTCTGTTTTTGTGGTGTCACCAGCGGTTATGGTCAATTGCCTCTTCCGTTATTATTTCCCTTTAAGAAAGGGAATAAAAAATACTTATGTATCGTTATTGTCAGAGAGGTGGACGAAAGAAGGCTTTGTGTCTATACCTGGCACATTTAAGCGCTACCTCGAAGATATTTATAAATTTCAATCAATTAGAAATAATCTACAACCATGAAAAAGACCAGGCTTTTTACACAGATCTTCGCAATAGCCTTCGGCATAATCTTTTCCAGTATTAAGGTTTCAGGGCAATCAAGCGCTCTGGCTGTACAGGACACAGCCACACTCGAACAACAGTTCGAATATATTCTGGACAAAACCCGAATTTATGAGGGCTACCGGGCCATCCGAAACGATGTTTACCTGAAAATGCAGAAAAATGCCCTGGATAGTTTGAATCAGCATATTTTAAACGAACAACGGCTGCGCAGTGAATTGGACGAACGAAACTCCGAAATTAATAAGCTAAAATCGGACCTGGACCGCATCAAGGGGGAACGTAATGAGGCCATTCGCAATAAAGACACTATGAAGTTTTTGGGCATCAACATATCCAAAACACTGTATAATTCGGTCGTGTGGTTTGTCATCCTGGGGCTCGCCATTCTGGTCACAGTCTTGTTCATTTCCTTTCGCAGGGCTCATGTTGTTACTCGCGAAGCGCAAGAAAAATTAAACGCCCTGCAGGAGAAATACGACAGCCACCAAAAAAGTTCTCGTGAGAAATATGAAAAATTGGTGGTTTCCCACCACAATGAGCTCATGAAGCTGAAGAACAGATAGCCAGGACCTTGAACAGTGGTGCCGCAAGGCAGAAAAAGTTAATATCGTTCCAATGTATACTTTGAATAAGGAGATCTTATTCCAGGATTCCTGGCTGTAATATTGATTTAAGGTGGTTCGAGTGAAGATGATACCAGTCTATATGTGTTAAGGCACCGGTAAGCGCGAATGGGCCGTTAGATTGATGCTTGAATGTTGATGAGGAGGTTGACTAAGTATGGATAATTGCAAATAATAGACACTTATTTCCTCTTTATTCATATTCTCATCCCTTCCTGAGTAACATTCTGATAAAAAGGTGTGCTCCTTTGCCTTGTCTGCCAGTCATCTTTTGAATATATGAACAGTGATAAAGATTCGCCCGTACCTAATTCCAAATCATATAATTTATCTCTGTATTTTCGTTCAAGTTCAATATTAACGGAATTGCTCGTGAGCAGTAAAATATCCCAGTCAGAATCAGAACGTGCATCTCCTCTTGCTCGTGATCCATATAAAATCACTTCTGTTGACGGATCAACTGAATTCACATGTTGACGGATCAACTGACTGATATGTTGAGTCTTCGAGTTCATTGCACAAAGATACGATTTTACAAATTGCTTTCGAATCAAAAAACTTTCATTTCTCAAGTGGTTACCTTTTCACAAATCTGCTATTTAATTGTAAAGCATCCTTTATTTCACTGTTTACATCAATGACTACGCATTCTGATAGTAATTCATTGATCAATTTCTCTTCGCTCTTTTTCAAGTTCGAATATGAAAGCAGCTCCAATTCAGTAACAAACGAAATATAAAACTGCTTATTATCAAGTGAATGGGTTAAAGTCTCATCACCATGAAGAAGGTAGAGCAAAATATTTGTGTCAAGGAAAAGTTTATTCCCATTCATTCCTCAGATCTTTTTGGATTGATAGAGAATCTTTATCTAACTTCAGTTTCCCTGAATACTTTTTCACGTTTACACCTCTGCCTTTCCTCTTATTCAATCATTCTAATAGCTTTGATAAACTATCTTTCTGAGCACCATATTTTAATGTCGTAACCATCTCGAACAAAAGAAATATAATTTGCTTCAATTTGTAAACATTAACTATAAGATTAATAATTTTGGATTGATACATAAAGTGTTGATAACGTGTTAAATATGGTATTACAAAATAACCGTCAACACTTCCGTCAACACCTCAAAATCGAGTAGGAGGAAAATAAAATAGTTTTCACCTATTTTATTTTCCGTCCTC
>CAZOXI010000086.1:0-9318 GCA_964583445.1 uncultured Bacteroidaceae bacterium
TAAGATACTTTTTCAGGTATTCCAGTTCGGGTGTCACTTTCACCTCTTCAAATTCCCTGATCCTGTTCAGGAATCCCCCGGCAGTGACTCCTCGAATAGCTGCAACTACCTGCAGCTGAGAAGTGCCTTCATAGATCGTGGTGATCCTGGCATCCCGGTAAATCCGTTCGATGGGAAAATCCTTCATGAATCCTGCGCCGCCATGGATTTGCAGACTGTCATAAGCGATCTGGTTACAGTATTCACTGGAGACCAATTTCAACAGCGGAGTGAACATGTCTGCCAGCCGCTGGTAGCGCTTCGATTCCTGGCGCTCTTCTTTTTCAAGTTGACGCGTTTCCGCAGCGAACTGGTAATTTTTATAAATGTCGACGTAGCGTGCTGTCTCATACAAGAGTGTCCTGATCGCCTGGGTCCTCACCTTCATGCTTGTCAGCATTTCATAAACAGCGGGGAACTGGATGATCGCCTTACCGAACTGAACGCGCTCATTGGCATATTTGAGTGCTTCCCTGTAAGCTGCTTCAGCGATACCCACAGACTGTGCTCCAATACCGAGTCGTGCGGAATTCATCAGTGCCATCACATATTTGATCAGCCCGAGTTTCCTGTCACCCACTAGCTTGGCAGGTGCATTGGTAAAGACCATCTCGCAGGTGGGCGAACCCTTGATGCCGAGTTTATTTTCGATCCTACGGATCTTCACGGCTGCATCTTTTCGGTCGTAAACGAAAAGTGATAATCCACGTCCGTCTGCCGTGCCCGCCTCGGAGCGTGCAAGTACCAGGGCAATATCCGCATCCCCGTTGGTGATAAAGCGTTTCACCCCATTCAGGTAATAAATGTCCTTTTCAGGATCGTAATCGGCACTGATCTGTCCTTTCAATTGTACCGCCTGGAGGTCACTACCCGCATCCGGTTCTGTCAATACCATTGCAGCAGTGGCTCCCTTGTTGAACCTCGGGAGGAACTCCTGCTTGATCTCTTCACTGGCGAATTCATGGATGGTCTCTGCACAATCCTGGAGCCCCCATATATTCGCAAAACCAGCATCGGCTCTTGATACGATCTCGGCTGCCATTACATAAGGTACGATGGGAAAATTGAGACCGCCATATTTACGTGGCAGCGACATCCCGATCAAACCGGCTTTGGTCAATACATCATGATTTTCCTGCGTTCCCTTCGCGTATTTCACCTCGTTATTTTCCAGGTGAGGTCCCTCCTTATCGACTGATTCCGCATTGGGTTCGATCACTTCACCGCTGATCTCACCCACGATCTCCAGTATCTTGTCATAGCTGTCAAGCGCATCTTCAAAATCAACAGGAGCAAAATCAAACGCTTTGGATTCTTCGTAATTGTTCTCTTTAAGGGCCACGATCTTCTCCATCAGCGGGTGGTTCAGATGAAACCTGAGATCCTTGTTATCAGTATAAAAATTTTCCATGATCTTTGCGTTTAAGTTGTGTTCCTACTTGGAATTCTTTTTGTAATACTTGATGAGCTTGGGCACTACCTCTGAAAAATCTCCAGTGATGACATAGTCGGCGATGGAGTTAATAGGTGCATTTGGATCGGTATTGATGGAGATGATCATAGAAGATTCCATCATCCCGGCCCTGTGCTGGATCTGCCCCGAGATGCCGCATGCAATGTACAGTTTCGGACGGACGGTAACTCCGGTTTGCCCGATCTGGCGGTCATGGTCGATATATCCGGCATCCACTGCCGCACGTGTTCCTCCCACTTCACCACCCAGGACATGTGCCAGCTCATAGAGAATTTCAAAGTTTTCCCTTGATCCGACGCCGTATCCTCCTGCGACAATGATCTGTGCTCCCTTGATATTCACCTTCTTGTCCTCCACCTGCCGGTCGATAATCTCCACGACAAAATCATCTTTCCCCACGAGGTCTTCCACATTCCAGTTTTTGATCTTTCCTTTCACCGGGCTATCCAGTTCTTCGCGTTTCATTACTCCTTCCCGCACCGTTGCCAGCTGTGGACGCGTGTCCGGATTGATGATCGTGGCTACGATGTTTCCACCGAATGCCGGCCTGATCTGGTAGAGCAGGTTCTCATATGTTGTATCGGTTTTCTTTATATAATGCTCACCAATTTCCAAACTGGTACAGTCAGCCGTAAGTCCTGATTTCAACTTGGATGCCACCCGGGGCGCCAGGTCACGTCCCACCGGGGAGGCTCCGAAAAGTCCGATCTGAGGTTGTTCCTTTTCAATAATCGTACTGACAATACTTGTATGCGGGAGGGTCTGGTAGAATTCGAGACGCTTGTCCTCTGCTTTATGTACCACTTTTGCCCCGTGTGCATAGAGCTGCTTCTCAAGCCCTTTCAGATCATCTCCGACCAGTATCCCTTCGACCTGTACATCCAGTTGATTGGCCAGGCTTCGCGCCTTGGTAAGCAGTTCAAGACTAACTTCTGCAACGGAGTTTCCGTTGGTTTCGCAATAAACGATAATATTATTCACGATGTTGGTTTTAGTTTGAGATCAACCGATGGTATGGTTCTCGATCAGTTCAACAATCAATTCTTCTATCTTTTTGTCTTCTGCATTGATGACTTTGGCTTCCTTTGCTTTAAAGACCACATTCTCGATCTTTTTCACCTTGGTCGGCGAACCGGAAAGTCCCAAAGCCTCTTCGTCAGCCTCAATGTCATCCACACCCATCTCCTGGATTTTCAGGTAAGGCCGGTCCTGGAACATCCTGGTGTAGTCCTCGGTTGCATCCTGCAACTCGGTGAGTGTCCGTGCATGTTTGTATTTCATCACATTTTTTGCGATGCGTGGCCGGCAATCCGGTGCTGAACTGTGCACCGTAAGCAATACCGGGAATGGGGTTTTTACGATTTCGAATCCATTGTCGAGCCTGCGCCGGATTGTCATTGATTTGGCATCTATCTTTTCGATCTCCTCAACGTACGTCACCTGGGGTATTTCAAGCTTCTCAGCCACCTGGGGTCCCACCTGCGCAGTATCGCCATCAATCGCCTGCCGTCCGGCAACAATAATGTCATAATCCATTTTTCTTATTGCGGAAGCAATAGCGTAAGATGTTGCCAGCGTATCTGAGCCTGCAAACTTCCGGTCGGTAAGTAATATGCCACCATCAGCGCCCCTGTAAAATCCTTCGCGGATGACCTCTGCTGCCCTTCCTGGCCCCATGGTGAGTAGTAAAACTTCGGATCCCGGAACCATATCCTTGATCCAGAGCGCCTGCTCCAGCGCATTGAGATCTTCGGGATTGAAAATAGCTTCGAGCGCAGCCCGGTTCACGGTTCCGTCTGCCTTCATGGCATCCTTACCCACATTGCGTGTATCGGGAACCTGTTTTGCCAGTACAATGATTTTAAGTGGTTTCATCAGTTAATAATCTATTTTGGTTGATGTTGTTTCTATCCGGGGCAATTTCTCATGCGGATCTGCCGGTCTTCGCGTGCACATTTTCATGCTGGGGAACATGGTGAGCAAAATTAATAGTTTTTCCCTATTGAGCAAGATGCTGAATCTGTTTTGTTCGAAAAAAAAACCCCTTCAATGAAGGGGTTCAGTAACTAATCTACAAGATCGGTCGAAATTAAGCCTGCGCTGCCGGTCCGCCAAAATTCATTGGCATGGACGGGGTGCCCGGCTCAGGTTCTTTGATCTTTCCATGTACAGATTCAAACTTCGACAGATTGTCCTTGAGGGCATGTAGCAATCGCTTGGCATGTTCAGGTGTCAGAACGATCCTGGATTTCACTTCTGCTTTAGGAAGTCCTGGCATTACCCTTACGAAATCAAGTACAAATTCTGAAGATGAATGGGTGATGACTGCCAGGTTTGCATATGTTCCCTGGGCGACATCCTCCTTCAGCTCAATATTGATCTGTTTCTTTTTATCTTTTTCTTCCATTATTCAGTAATTTATTCGTCCATTTGCTCTGAAGGTTCCTCTACTTCCCCGGCTTCACCTGCAGCTGTGAGTCGTTCGTACTCTTCCTTGGAACCAACCACCAGGTTGTTATACTTACGTATACCGGTGCCGGCGGGAATCAGGTGACCTACGATCACATTTTCCTTCAGTCCTTCGAGTTGATCCACGCGTCCGAAGATCGCGGCTTCGTTCAACACTTTAGTTGTTTCCTGGAATGATGCAGCTGAGATGAAACTGTTGGTTTGCAGTGCCGCCTTGGTAATACCCTGCAGTTCCTGTGCCGAGGTAGCAGGAACTGCATCCCTTGCCTCGATCACCTTCATATCCTTGCGCTTCAGTATGGAATTCTCATCCCGCAATTTCCTGGCCGTAATGATCTGTCCCTGGCGATAAGAAGTTGAATCACCCACATCGACGATCACTTTTTTGCCATAGATCCAGTCGTTTTCATTCATGAAATCGAGTTTATCAACGACTTGTTTTTCCAGGAATTTGGTATCACCCGGATCAATGATCTCTACCTTCCGCATCATCTGGCGGACAATGATCTCAAAGTGCTTGTCATTGATCTTCACACCCTGCATACGGTAGACCTCCTGTACCTCATTCACAATATATTCCTGTACTTTCGTGGGTCCTTTGATCGCGAGGATATCAGATGGTGTGGTAGCGCCATCGGACAATGGAATACCTGCCCTTACATAGTCATTTTCCTGCACCAGGATCTGTTTTGACAATGGTACCAGGTACTTTTTCACTTCACCAGCCTTGGAGGTGATGATGATCTCGCGATTTCCCCGCTTGATCTTTCCAAATGCCACCTCACCGTCAATTTCAGAAACCACAGCCGGGTTGGAAGGATTCCTTGCCTCGAACAATTCGGTAACCCTCGGGAGACCACCGGTGATGTCACCAGATTTACCTACGGCCCGTGGAATCTTCACAAGTACCTGTCCGGCTTTTACCTTATCTCCCTCGCTCACAGCAATGTGTGATCCTACAGGAAGGTTATATGTCTTTTCAGTACCCTTGCTGTCGCTGATCTTTACAATCGGATTCTTTGTCCTGTCACGCGATTCAACGATTACCTTTTCCTTGAAGCCGGTCTGTTCATCGGACTCTTCGCGGTAGGTCACCCCTTCTATCACGTTCTCAAACTTCACAGTACCGTCTACTTCACTTATTATCAAAGCATTATATGGGTCCCACTGACAAATCAGATCACCTTTCCTTACTTCCTTACCTTCTTTGGTGAACAGCGTGGAACCATAAGGAATATTATGTGTCGTCAATGAAATGCCCGTGTTTTTATCTACGATCCTCAACTCAGCGAGCCGGCCGATCACGACATCCACTTTGTCACCGGTATCGGGATCTTCCCGCTGCACGGTTCTCAGTTCATCGATCTCAATTTTTCCATCGTATTTCGCAATCACGCTGGATTCTGCAGTAATGTTGGAAGCAGTACCACCCACGTGGAAGGTACGCAGTGTCAGCTGGGTACCTGGCTCACCGATGGATTGCGCAGCAATCACACCAACAGATTCACCGATCTGAACCATTTTTCCAGTTGAAAGGTTTCGACCGTAACATTTGCTGCATACCCCTCTTGCAGATTCGCAGGTAAGTACCGAGCGAATTTCAACCTGGTCCAGGGGTGACTCTTCAATAACCGCAGCAATATCCTCTGTGATCTCTTGTCCCGATTCTATGATAAGGTCTCCTGTGAGCGGATGATACACATCATGCACAGTTGTTCGTCCGAGTACCCTTTCATACAGTGTCTCTACCACCTCTTCATTCTTCTTGATTGCAGTTGCAATCAACCCCCTTAGTGTTCCGCAGTCGAACTCATTGATGATCACATCCTGTGAAACATCCACGAGGCGACGTGTGAGGTAACCAGCATCCGCAGTTTTCAGTGCTGTATCGGCAAGACCTTTCCGGGCACCGTGTGTGGAGATAAAATACTCCAGCACGGACAGTCCCTCCTTAAAGTTGGAGAGGATCGGGTTCTCAATAATTTCAGACCCGGTTGAACCGGATTTCTGCGGCTTGGCCATCAGTCCCCGCATACCGGAGAGCTGTCGGATCTGTTCTTTAGAACCCCGTGCGCCTGAATCGAGCATCATATATACCGGGTTGAATCCCTGGTTGTCTGTACTTAACTGTTTCATCAGGGTCTGGGTCAGCTTCGCATTGGTATGGGTCCACACATCAATAATCTGGTTGTACCTTTCATTATTGGTGATCACACCCAGGTTATACGAATCCAGCACCTCATCCACCTGCTCGTACCCTTCCGTTACATATATTTCCTTTTCATCCGGCACGATCACATCATCGAGGTTAAAGGAGAGTCCCCCACGGAATGCCATGCCGAAGCCCAGGCTCTTGATATCATCCAGGAATTGCGCTGTTGCAGCAGTACCCGAAGCCTTCAGTACGCGTCCAATGATATCGCGCAGTGATTTCTTTGTAAGCAGGTCATTGATATAACCAATTTGCGGTGGAACGAACTCATTAAAAATGACACGCCCGACCGTTGTCTCGATCAGTTCAGTTTCCCCGTTTACAGTACCCATTTTCGGGATCCTGACCTTAATAATCGCATGCAGATCGACTTTACGTTCGTTGTATGCGATTGTAACTTCCTCCGGGGAATAGAACGTGAGTCCTTCTCCTTTCACTTTGTGTTTGCCGGCTGATTTCCTGGCCTTGGTGATATAATAAAGTCCAAGGACCATATCCTGTGATGGCACAGTAATAGGTGCGCCGTTGGCCGGGTTCAGGATATTGTGTGATGCAAGCATCAGGATCTGTGCTTCCAGCACTGCGGCGTTACCGAGTGGAAGGTGCACCGCCATCTGGTCGCCATCAAAGTCTGCATTGAATGCAGTACATACCAGCGGGTGCAGCTGGATAGCTTTCCCTTCGATCAGCTTTGGCTGAAATGCCTGGATGCCTAATCTGTGCAGGGTCGGGGCACGGTTCAGCAGTACCGGGTGACCTTTCAGCACGTTTTCCAGGATATCCCAGACAACCGGATCCTTGCGGTCCACTATCTTCTTGGCTGATTTGACCGTCTTGACGATCCCGCGCTCGATCAGTTTCCTGATGACAAATGGTTTATACAGTTCTGCAGCCATATCTTTTGGCAGACCACATTCATGCAGTTGCAGCTCAGGACCTACCACGATCACGGAACGTGCGGAATAGTCGACACGCTTACCCAGGAGATTCTGACGGAACCTTCCCTGCTTTCCTTTCAGACTGTCTGAAAGTGATTTCAGTGGGCGGTTGGCATCCGTTTTCACGGCATTGGATTTCCTGGAGTTATCAAACAGGCTGTCCACCGCTTCCTGGAGCATACGTTTTTCGTTCCTCAGGATTACCTCAGGCGCCTTGATCTCGATGAGTCGTTTCAGCCTGTTGTTCCTGATGATCACCCTCCTGTAGAGATCGTTCAGGTCTGAGGTGGCAAAACGACCACCATCCAATGGTACGAGTGGTCTCAGTTCGGGAGGGATCACCGGGACAACTTTAACGATCATCCATTCCGGCTTGTTCACATTTACGGAAGCCCTGAAAGCTTCCACCACCTGCAAACGCTTCAATGCCTCATTCTTTCTCTGCTGGGAAGTCTCTGTATTTGCTTTGTGGCGCAATGAATATGACAGTTCATCCAATTTCAGTCTTCCCAGCAGCCGGTGCAGGGCCTCAGCGCCCATTCCTTCGATGAATTTATCCGGGTCATCATCTTCCAGCATCTGGTTCTCCTTTGGAATGGTATTCAGAATATCGAGATATTCATCTTCCGTCAGGAAATCCAGGTAATTGATCCCGTCCGCCTCTTTCACGCCGGGATTGATCACCACATACCTTTCGTAATAGATGATCGAATCGAGCTTCTTGGTGGGTAAGCCAAGGAGGTAGCCGATCTTGTTCGGCAGTGAACGGAAATACCAGATATGTGCAACAGGCACAACGAGTGAGATGTGACCCATTCGTTCACGGCGCACCTTTTTCTCGGTCACCTCCACACCACAACGGTCACAGACGATACCCTTGTACCTGATTCTTTTATATTTACCACAATGGCATTCGTAGTCTTTTACCGGGCCAAAGATCCTTTCACAGAAAAGTCCGTCACGTTCAGGCTTATAGGTCCTGTAGTTGATGGTTTCCGGTTTCAGGACCTCACCGCTGGATCGTTCGAGGATCTCCTCGGGTGATGCCAGGCCAATGGTGATCTTGGTAAAAGAACTGCTTCTTGCCTTTGTATCTTTCCTGAATGACATATGCTAATTATTAAATTGTTACAAATAAAAACGGTTGCTCAGTTCCAGTGAACTGTTTGCAGGATATTGCTAAACCAGGTTCACGCTCAATCCGAGTCCACGCAATTCATGGAGCAGCACATTGAGGGATTCCGGGATACCGGGCATTGGCATGGGCTCCCCTTTAACGATCGCCTCATAGGCCTTGGCCCTGCCGATCACATCGTCCGATTTCACGGTAAGGATCTCCTGCAGGATATTGGCAGCACCAAATGCTTCCAGTGCCCATACCTCCATCTCACCAAAACGCTGACCACCAAACTGGGCCTTACCGCCAAGCGGCTGTTGTGTGATGAGTGAATAGGGTCCGATGGAACGTGCGTGCATTTTATCCTCCACCATGTGTCCCAGCTTCAGCATATAAATGATTCCTACCGTTGCAGGCTGGTCAAATGGTTCACCGGTTCCTCCATCGATCAGGTTGGTCTTACCAAAGCGCGGCACGCCTGCTTTGTCCGTAAGCTCCGTGATCTCATCTATGCTTGCACCATCGAAGATAGGAGTTGCAAATTTCATTCCGAGACGCTTACCAGCCCAGCCCAGGACTGTTTCGTAGATCTGCCCAAGGTTCATCCTGGAAGGTACACCCAATGGATTCAGCACGATGTCGACTGCTGTACCATCCTCAAGGAACGGCATGTCTTCCTGGCGTACGATTTTGGCAACGATACCTTTATTTCCATGGCGTCCTGCCATCTTATCACCCACGGTGATTTTACGCTTCTTGGCCACATAGACCTTGGCAAGCTGAACGATGCCGGTAGGCAGTTCATCGCCACTGGTTACACTGTGCTTCTTTCGTTTGTAAAGCCCATCGATCTCCTTGAACTTGATCATATAGTTGTGCAGCAACGTTCTGATAAGTTCATTCTTGTGTTTATCGGTGGTCCATTTATTAGGATTCACTGCAGCGTAATCCACTTCCTGGAGTTGTTTCATCGTAAACTTCGTCCCTTTTGGAATGACATCCGCATTCAGATAGTCTTTGACACCCTGCGAAGTTTTTCCATTTACCAGGGTAAACAGTTTTTCGATGA
>CAZOXI010000087.1:0-9242 GCA_964583445.1 uncultured Bacteroidaceae bacterium
TCCTCGATGGTTTTTGCCGACATCAATCCATTAAAACGCAGGTGGGAATTCTTCGGCAGATCTTTGAATACCCCGGTAATCCTGTATTCGGAACCATCCAGGTTCCTGAGGCTCTCATTTATAATGTCAGGTGTTCCAAAGTATTTGTCAGCCATGCTTTCACTGATCACCATGGTCAGGGGCTCCACCAGCGCCGTACGTTGGTCCCCCCTGATCATTTCAATGGTAAAGACATTGAAAATGGTCGAGTCAGCCAGGGCAATACTGTCTTCCTTGAAGACATCCTCACCGCGCCGGAAATAGAGGTCCTGGTTGGGAAGGATCCGCGTCATTTCCTCAATTTCAGGATATTCATCCTTCAGGGTGGGGGCCAGCGGGATCTGGGTGATGGCAGTGAGATCTTGCTTGCCGTTGATAAAAAACTCTCCCTCCAGGCGGAAAATACGCTCAACCTCCTCGTTGTGCCTGTCAAAGGATAATTCATCCTGGATATACAAAAAGATCATGATGGCAGAGGCCATCCCGATGGCCAGTCCAAACAGGTTCAGCAGTGCATAGAAGCGGTCCTTGACACTGAACCGGAACAGGGAAGTGAAGTAATTTTTGATCAGCGACATAACGGGTCTGTTTTTTAATTTATTTCAGGATTCAACAGCACAGTTTTACCCACAAACAGCTAACAATTGATGTGCCAAATGCCCCAATCACCATATTTTCAATCATTAAACAATAATTCGAAACGAAAAAAGTGTTCTCTTTCAAAAGATGAGTGTACGATATCGGACATTTTTAAAGAATAATTTATCCCGGGAGTGCATTGTTCCAGGATAGGATTGCAACCTTTTCACACCCTTTCCGCTAATATTAAAGGAGGAACTGAAAAGAAAGATCAACACCCTGACAGTTGTAAAAAATTATTATTTTTGCGGATCAATGCATAAATCGTAGGAAGGGATTGATCTATTGTGGCATTCAATCTTATAATATGAGTAAACTGATCTTCTTTGTTGATGATGATAAAATGATAATCAACCTGCTGGAATATACTTTCCATAGCCAGTCACAATACAACGTAAAATCATTCGTTTCAGGGGAAGATTGTGTCGATGCAATGAATGAGCATCCGGACCTCGTTGTCCTCGATCACCAACTCTCCCGGACAGATGCATCGAAAATGGATGGCATCGATACACTAAAAAAGATCAGGAAGATGTCACCGGATATCCCTGTGATTGTACTGACAGCCCACGGGTCAGATGATTTGTACAAAAGATTTATTGATGCCGGGGCCAGCAGGTTTCTCACCAAGGACGACTATTTTGTTGATCTGTTAATAGACTCCATCGGTGAAGTGCTCAACTAAGCCTTTGAACGCATTCGGGTTTTGTGCTTCAACTACCTGATGCTCTTTTAAATTGGACGGGATCTTTCCAGCGCCAAATTATTTTTTTTATATCATAAGTTTTTTTACTTTTGCATCCCGAAATTCGACGTAGTGTGATGAAGAATGGAGCATATGTGGTTCGGTTTTCAGAACTGAAGGAGAACACAGAAACGTTTGAGTATTCGCTGGAGGAGACGTTCTTTCAGTTTTATACAAGCGCTGAATGGGAATCAGGCAAGATCAGGGCTGTAATTGCAGTTGAGAAGCGTGCAGATGGGATTACTCTTGATTTTGACCTGAACGGCGTACTGACCGTTGTTTGTGACAGATGCCTGGAACCCTTTCCAATTGAAGTGTGTGCCAGTCCCATGCTGTATATTAAATACGGACAGGAAACGAAGGAACTGGACGACAACATTGTTGTTATTTCCAGGGAAGATAACCAGGTGGATCTCGGCAAATATATGTATGAGTACCTGGTGCTTGCGCTCCCCGTCAGAAGGGTGCACCCGGATCTGGATAACGGAAAATCCGGATGCAACAGCAACATGCTGGACAAGCTTGAAAAGCATATAATCTCGGATGAAACAGAAAGAACAGATCCCCGTTGGGACGAACTAAAAAAATTAATGGATAAAAATTAAAAAGGCATGGCACATCCAAAAAGAAAAACATCGAAGCAGAGAAGGGACAAGCGGCGTACACATTATAAAGCTGAAGCACCTACACTTTCAACCTGTTCCACAACCGGAACTGTACACCAGCGCCATCGTGCCTACTATGTTGATGGCAACCTCTATTATAAGGGCAAACTGGTGATCGATAACGAGGCAGACCTGGTATAACTTCCTGACAGGGAAGCCCGTTAATCCATCATGCGCATTGGCATAGATATTATGGGCGGGGATTATTCCCCGGAAGCTGCTATTGAGGGCAGTCTTCTCGCCCGTAAAGCGTTGCCCCCCGCTGTAGAGATCATCCTGATCGGCGACAGGGAGCTAATTCACAACTATGCCAATGAAAAAGCATGCGACATTTCTACATTTGAGATCATCCACACTCCAGATTGGCTCAGGATGGGTGATCACCCCCTCAAAGCCCTTAAGAAAATGCCCGGGGCAAGTATATTCCTGGGGCAACGGTTATTGAAGAAAAACGAACTGGACGGATTCTGCAGTGCCGGGAACACCGGTGCAATGCTCGTGGGTGCCATGCAGATCCTTACCCCGATACCCGGGGTGATCAGGCCGGCGATTTCAGCAATGATCCCCAACCATGAAGGTCCGGATTCGGTGATCCTGGATGTCGGACTGAATCCCGATGCAAGACCGGATGTGCTCTATCAGTATGGAATCCTTGGCAGTCTCTATGCCAAACTTGTCAACAACATCGCCAACCCAAGGGTGGCATTGCTGAATATCGGTGAGGAAGAAGAAAAGGGCAATCTTGTTGCAAGGAGTACCTATCAGCTGATGGAGGAGAACGACGATTTCAATTTCATCGGGAATATGGAAGCGAATGCACTCTTCCTGAAGGCGGAAACCGATGTACTGGTGTGTGACGGATTCGTGGGGAATATTGTTTTGAAGGAAGCAGAAGCCTTTTATAATTTGATTTCTTCCCGAAACGTATGCAACGGATACTTTGAAATGTTTAATTTTGAAAATTTTGGAGGCACTCCTGTATTAGGGGTCAAAGCACCATTGGTGATCGGGCATGGCATCTCTAATGACAGGGCTGTGAAGAATATGATCATTCAAACCAGTAATGTGGTGGATTCGGAACTGGTAAATAATATTACTGAAACATTGAATAACTAGGTATGATTGCGGCAGGCATAACAGGCGTTCATGGGTGGGTACCGGAATACAGGCTCACAAATGAAGAATTGAGTACGATGGTGGATACCACCGATGAATGGATCATGCAACGAATCGGGATCAAGGAACGCAGGATCCTGAAAGGAGGGAAGGCAACCTCGGATATGGGGACAGAGGCCGTGAAGGGCTTACTGAAGAAAACAGGAACGAAACCCGAAGAGGTGGAACTAATTATCACAGCTACTGTAACACCTGACATGATGTTCCCGGCTGTATCCACATTGATCTGTCACAAGGCAGGACTGAAAAATGCATGGGGATTTGATGTCTCCGCAGCTTGCTCCGGGTTTCTTTTTGCACTTACTACTGCAGAGCAGTATGTTGCCAATGGCACACACAAAAAAGTGATTGTTGTGGGTGCGGATATGATGTCGGCTATTACCGACTATACCGACAGGACCACCTGCCCGTTGTTCGGCGACGCTGCAGGAGCTGTTCTGCTGGAGCCCGTGGAGGAAGGGGTGGGTATACGCGACCATATCCTCGAGGTGGACGGCAGCGGATACAAGAACCTGCACATGAAGGCCGGTGGTTCACTTCACCCCGCATCACATGAAACAGTAGACAATCGGGAGCATTTTGTGTTCCAGGAAGGACAGGCCGTTTTCAAAGTTGCCGTATCCAAAATGGCGGATGTGTCGGTGGATATTATGAAACGGAATAAAGTGAAACCGGAAGAGTTGAAATGGCTGGTACCGCACCAGGCAAACATGCGCATCATCGAGGCAGTGGCGCGCAGAATGGGGATTGAAAAGGAGCAGGTAATGATCAATATCCAGAAATACGGCAACACCACAGCAGCAACCATTCCCCTGTGTCTCTGGGAATATGAATCGCAGATCAGTAAAGGAGACAATGTAATCCTGTCGGCCTTCGGCGGTGGTTTTACCTGGGGCTCCATCTACCTGAAATGGGCGTATGACCCCAAATAAAATAACAAAATCCCATAGGAAATATTTGTTATCTTTATTCGTTGTAAATAATTAACGATCTTCAAAAAAAATAATACAAAGGGAAATATGGCAAAAGTATCTGAATCAGAGAACACAAATAAGATCAATATGATCGGTGTAGGCACAACGATCGAAGGAAATATCAGTTCAAATGAGAACATCCGTTTCGATGGCATCCTTATCGGCAACCTTTCCACCAAGGGAAAAGTCTTTGTCGGGCAGTCGGGAAAAGTGAATGGCGAAATCAGGTGCAAGAACTGTGAGGTGGAAGGCCTTGTTGAGGGCAGAATCGTTATTGAAGAGTTACTTTCGCTTCGGTCCATGTCAAAGGTCTATGGCGAGATCAAAACAAGCAAACTTGCCATTGAACCAGGTGCTATATTGACCGGTAAATGTGATATGGGTGGAAAAAAAGAACCAACCGGAGAATCCGTCGGAGAACAAATCAAAAAAGGGGAAAAATGATTCCCAGGGCCGCTCAGGCCTGGATGATTATCTCAAATATACCGGCCTGGGTTTTCAGATGCTGGCCGTCATTGGTATTTTTACCTGGGTGGGAATAAAACTCGATGAAAGATCCACCTCAGACACATCAATTTATACCGCCATACTTGCACTGCTCGGGGTGATTGTCGGGACCTATATTGTACTAAAGGAATTTATACATCGGAAAGATGATTCGTAAACTTCGCCCTGTCCTCCGGTTGCTTATCCTGTATATCCTGCTGCTGTCAGGAGGATTGCTGTTGATTCAATACACAGATACTGACCTTACCCCTGTCACCTATGCAAACCTGGCGACCTTCATGACCTTGATCACCCTGGGAGCTTACCTGATTGTTATTTCCGGGACCAGGAGCGCAGAACGTGACCAGGGTATCCACCTGTTGGCAGGAATAGGTGTAAAATTTCTGGCCTACCTGGTATTGATCCTGATTTACTGGGCCGTTGGAAAAAAACTTACAACTGACTTTATCATTGCCTTTTTTGTGTTATATTTAGTGCTTACAATTTTTCTGACAAGCATTTTGTATAAAGCACTCAAAAACAATTAATTACAAGTGAATTTGGGGATTATATATCAAGTACGTTCAACCTTTCACCTTGTATTTATCGTCTTCCTGTTTAGCGGAATTTCTTTGTTCGCACAGGATCATAGGGAAGAGCATACTTCAAATCCGGAACCTGCCGAAGGTCATGCTGTTCAAAACGAACATTCAGAAAAGTATACTGTACAGGGAGGTAATGCCGGAGATCATACAGCAGCTGTTGATTCTCATGGAAAAGCTTCCCATGAGGAGGAATTTGATGCGGCTGAAGTAATTCTGGATCACCTGAAAGACGCGCATGAATGGCATATCGCAACTACAAAAGATGGTCGCCATATCAGTGTTCCACTACCGGTGATATTATTCAGCAAACATTCCGGATTTCATCTATTCATGTCTTCGAAACTCGCCCATGGACATAATTACAAAGGCTTCGAGATGGGCCATGGTACCAGACTTATCAAAGATGGGGAAGGGGAGACAGATGAACTTTCCGTGGATGGTAAGATCATCGAATTGAATAGTGACGGGGAATTGGTAGAGGCGGGTTTGCCATTGGATTTTTCCATTACGAAAAATGTTTCGATGATGTTCCTCGCCGTGGTTATTCTCCTGCTGGTATTCCTTACCCTCGCAAGATCTTATAAAAAAGCAGGTGTGAGTGAACCCAAAGGGATGCAGGGGTTCCTGGAACCATTGATCGTGTTTGTTGAGGAAGATATTGCAGTGCCCAACATCGGGACAGAGAAGTATGAAAAATTCATGCCCTACCTGCTGACGGTTTTTTTCTTTATACTCATTCATAACCTGATGGGACTCATCCCTTTCTTTCCTTTTGGTGCAAATGTCACCGGGAACATCGCAGTTACCATGGTGCTGGCTGTCTTTACACTTCTGCTTACCAACCTGAGTGGTAACAAAGCATACTGGCGACATATTTTCGCCTTTCCGGGTGTTCCAAAATGGCTGCTCCCCATCATGATCCCGGTGGAGCTGATCGGAATCATCACCAAACCTTTTGCCCTGATGGTCCGTCTTTTTGCAAACATCACCGCAGGGCATATCATCGTATTGAGTCTTATATCGATCATATTTATTTTCAAGAGCTTTTTCATGACCGTGCCCTCACTTGTTATGGTCATTTTTATGGACATGATTGAAATCCTGGTGGCATTCCTCCAGGCCTATATTTTCACACTTCTATCAGCATTGTTTATCGGATTGGCGATGCCCGAGCATCACCATGAGTAATATTTATCTTAATTAAACTTAAATTATTATGACAGGTACATTATCAGCAATCGGAGCAGCACTCGCAGTGATCGGGGCAGCATTCGGAATCGGTACGATAGGTGGGAAGGCAATGGAAGCCATTGCCCGTCAGCCAGAAGCTGCCGGTAAGATTCAAACTGCAATGATCATTTCGGCTGCATTGATTGAAGGTGTTGCATTGTTTGGCGTAGTAGTAGCACTGCTCACAAACAATGCATAAAAGGGAAACGACCTGCAACGGTTGGTTGCAGGTCGTTATCAATTGATCAATCATTAAAAACAAAATATTATGGATCTGTTATCACCCGGACTAGGAATGATCTTCTGGACCACCCTGTTCTTCCTGATCCTGCTTTTAATACTCAGAAAATATGCCTGGCCGTCTATACTTGCAGCTGTGCATGCACGGAATGAGAGTATCAGAAAGGCCCTTCAATCAGCAGAGAAGGCACGTGCGGAAATGGCGAAACTCAAGGCTGACAATGAAAAAATTCTGGCCGAAGCAAAAGCGGAAAGGGATGCGATCATGAAAGAAGCCAGGGATGTGAAGGAAAAGATCCTCACGGAGGCAAAAGAACAGGCATCTGAAGAATCCGCCAGGTTGCTGAAGAAAGCGCGTGAAACGATTCGAAACGAAAAAGCATCTGCAATCACAGAAATGAAGGAACAGATGGCAGTGCTTTCGGTGGAGATCGCTGAAAAGATACTGAAGCAGAAACTGGGCAGTGACAAGGAACAGCAAAAACTGGTTAAAAAGCTTGTCGACGACATTGACCTGAATTGATGATCTGATGAATGAAAGCCAAATATCGGTAAGATATGCGAAGGCGCTTTTTGAAAGTGCAAAGGGAAAGGATCTGCTTGACGATGTCAGGCGGGATATGGATGAAATTTTGAAGATTTCAAGGGTAAACGAATTCAATGAATTGTTGCTCTCCCCGATCATTCAACCATCGCAGAAGCACAAGATGCTGGAGCAATCCCTTGGCGGACTGGTCGGGGAACTGACCATGTCCCTGCTGAAACTTGTGCTCAGCAATGGAAGAGAAGCGTATATTGCCGGGATCGCCAGGTATTTTACAGCGTTGTATAAGCAACATAAGGGGATTGTATCGGCGACCTTTACCACTGCGAAACCGGTTCCAAAAGCGCTCAGTGATAAGGTGCGGAAAGCAGCGCAGGATGCATTAAAAACACCCGTTGAAATGGTTAGTGAAGATAACGAAGAACTGATCGGGGGATTTGTCCTGCGGATTGAAGACCGGCAATATGATGCCAGCGTGGCACGCAGCCTGAATAAAATCAAGAAAGAATTAATAAAATAATCGAAAAAGGATAGCATATGGCTCAGATTAAACCCTCTGAGGTATCGGAGATACTGCAAAAACAACTTGAAGGATTTAAAAGCGATGTTGAACTGGAAGAGGTCGGCACGGTACTTCAGATAGGAGACGGGATCGCACGCATCTATGGACTGAACAAAGTACAGGCAAATGAACTGATTGAGTTCGACAGCGGAGTCATGGGAATTGTTCTCAACCTGGAGGAAGATAATGTTGGAGCAGTGTTGCTGGGATCATCAGAACTGGTCAAGGAGGGTGACACCGTAAAAAGAACCAGGCGCATTGCATCGATCAAGGTAGGCGAGCAGCTGACAGGACGTGTGATCAATACCCTGGGTGAACCCCTGGACGGCAAAGGGCCGATTGGTGGTGACCTTTTCGAAATGCCTATTGAGCGCAAGGCGCCCGGGGTGATCTATCGTCAGCCTGTTAATGAGCCGCTGCAGACCGGGATCAAGGCGATCGATGCGATGATTCCCATTGGAAGAGGCCAGCGGGAGCTGATTATCGGCGACCGGCAGACCGGCAAAACAGCCATTGCAGTAGATACGATTCTGAATCAGAAAGAATTCTATGACAAGGGCGAACCGGTATACTGTGTGTATGTTGCGATCGGCCAAAAGGGGAGCACAGTTGCAAATGTGCTTAAAACATTGGAAGCCAATGGCGCGATGGATTATACAGTGATCGTTTCCGCAACTGCGTCGGACCCTGCAGCACTGCAGTTTTATGCCCCCTTCGCAGGGTGCACCATCGGCGAATATTTCCGTGATACAGGGCGTCCGGCACTGATCATTTATGATGACCTGTCCAAGCAAGCCGTCTCCTACAGGGAGGTATCCCTTTTGCTTAGAAGGCCTCCGGGCCGGGAAGCCTACCCCGGGGATGTATTCTACCTTCATTCAAGATTGCTGGAACGGGCGGCGAAAATCATCGAGTCAGATGAGATTGCAGCCAACATGAATGACCTCCCCGAATCCCTCAGGGACAAGGTGAAAGGCGGTGGATCACTGACTGCACTGCCGATCATTGAAACCCAGGCTGGAGATGTTTCCGCCTATATTCCCACCAACGTAATCTCAATTACCGATGGACAGATCTTCCTGGAATCCAACTTGTTCAATGCAGGGATCAGGCCTGCAATTAATGTGGGTATTTCTGTTTCCAGGGTAGGAGGGAATGCCCAGATCAAAGCCATGAAAAAGATCGCAGGTACACTGAAACTGGACCAGGCGCAGTTCCGCGAACTGGAAGCCTTTGCCAAATTCGGTTCTGATCTGGATGCAGCTACCAAGGCTGTGCTCGATAAGGGAAGGAAAAATGTTGAGATTCTGAAACAAGGCCAATATTCTCCATTTCCC
>CAZOXI010000088.1:0-9217 GCA_964583445.1 uncultured Bacteroidaceae bacterium
GTGCTCTTCCGATCTCGGTACCACGATCGACTCAGGAAACTCCCCCGGATTACCCTTCAGGGTGAGCACGGGGACAGGTGACTTTAGCGTAACATGGTAAACTGTGGACCCAAGGTTTTTCTCTGCTTCATCTCCTTCGTGATTTTCGCCAAGAATGATCATGCGCGCATCAATCTCACGTGCCACCTTCAGGATACGCTCATACCGTTTCCCCCGGTCCACACGGCTGTTCACCTTCACTTCAGGATCAATCGTGCCAAGCTCCCTGACCATCGCCTGCAATTCATCCTTTGCTTTATCCGTAAGCTTCACAAGCAAATTTCCGGATTCAAAGTATTTCGAAAATATTCCCGGCGTTTCAATGATATTCAGGAGAAAAACTTCTGCATTTAGTTTTTTTGCCATCCGGACAGCATAGGCTGCTGCCTTTTTGGAAGGCTCCCGGAAATCTACCGGGACCAGGATATGCTTTTTATCTTTCCTCATTATTTAAATTTGTTAAACAAGTAACAAAAAATAATGATAAAAGGTTTACCTATCTTCTCAGGGCAAAAATTACCATGTTCAGAAAACGAAAGAATAGCAATGAATAAAAACAATGAATGCCACTAAAAAGAATGAATGAATCCCGTTAATAACAGGGTTTGGCGATCGTCTGTCTGCGATCGGATCCCTCGATTTCAAAGTATTCCCGGCTATTTAACTGTGTTGATGACCTCCATGTTGACCGCTCGTACGCGCTCCTCGTCAAGCTTGATCACTTTCCGGTCGTAGGTCATCAAACCGTTCACCTCTCCCTCCACATCTGTGGTCTGGGTGTAGATAGCCGCCGAGAACCCGGCTTTTACCAGTTTTTTCAACTGCTTTGCAAATTTTACGTACTCATCGGTCACTGCCTCGCTGGACTTGAACTGCACATATCCCCAATTCCGGTCCGTAGCCCAGAGATGACCCTCTTTTGGAAGTCCGATCCCGCCATATTCTCCCAGGACGGTAGCCCGCTGACCATCATACAGGTACAAATCCGGGTTTGGATAATTGTGCAGGTCAAGGATATCCCCCAACGGGTAATGGTTTCCGCCGCTGGCCGGATTGACCAGACGGGTGGGATCATATGCCTTGGTCCATTCCGTGATCTCTTTGGTTTTGAACTGTCCCCAGCGCTCGTTGAAGGGAACCCAGACTACAATACTGGGATGGGGATCCAGGAAATCCATGATCGCCTCCCACTCAGTGCGGAAAATTTGCTCAGACCGCTCACTGCGGACGAACTTTGTACCGTCAAAGTATTTCTTCCGTTGCCATTCCGGACCCTTGTCACCGTTAGGCATGTCCTGCCACACCAGCATCCCGATCCGGTCACAGTGGGTATACCACCTGGCCGGTTCCACCTTCACATGCTTGCGGATCATATTGAACCCATGGTCTTTGGTTTTAACAATATCATATTTGAGTGCCTCATCCGATGGTGCAGTATACAACCCGTCGGGCCACCATCCCTGGTCGAGGGTTCCGTATTGAAACAGGTTCTTATTGTTAAGTTGCATCCGAACAATCCCGTTCTCATCGCGTTCCAGGGAGATCTTACGCATGGCAAAATAACTGTCCACGCGGTCCAGTTCGTTACTACCATTGTGCAGGACCACCTCCATATCATACAGGTGCGGATGGTCGGGGTGCCACAGTTTGAGATCCTCAAGTGAAATCTCAACTGGCTGACTTGCAGCAGCACGAGCTGTTCCGGTCACTTTGCCTGCATCCCTGATCACCACTTCAATCACATCCCCATAGGTGCTGCCACATATTTCAGCGTTCACTGAAACAGTACCTTTGTCTATGTCCGGTGTGATCTTCAGATCCGCGATATATTTCTTTCCCAATGGCTCCAGCCAAACCGTCTGCCAGATCCCGGTCACCGGTGTGTACCAGATTCCGCTGGGATCATTCACCTGTTTGCCCCGGGGCTGGGGACCTTCATCTGTTGGATCCCACACACGTACAGTAAGCGTTTGCGCACCCTTTTTCTTTAAGAATGGCTGAATATTAAAATAAAACGGATCATAACCGCCCTCGTGCATCCCGATCAAAATCCCGTTGATCCACACTTCAGCCCGCCAGTCAACCGCACCAAAATGCAACAATAACCTCTCAGCATTCCAGCTACGAGGCACTTCAAAAGTACGCTGGTACCAGATCGCAGAATCATTTCCAACCCGTTCCTGCACACCACTCAGGCTGGATTCTATAGCAAAAGGCACGAGGATCTCACCGTCGAAATCAACAGGAACGGGTGCCGAAGCAGGTGTGAGTGCATAGTTCCATAGTCCGTTCAGATTCTTCCATTCGTCGCGTTCCATGATGGGACGCGGGTATTCGGGCCATACATTCTCAGGGTCAAGCTGTTCTCCCCATGAGGACTTGATGCGGTCACCTGCCGGCTCCCACTGCGCATCCAAAGTGACGGTCAACAATGAAATGATCGTGATAAAAAGAATGGTCCGTTTCATAGATATTTTTTTTAGTTTAGGATAGAATTTATTTCTCTTCGCAATCAATCTATTCGTGTATAACTTATGTAAAGTGCTGTCATTTTGTATGTTATAAATATCCTGCCTGGAATGTGCCCGATGCATGATACACTGAAGCATTGCCTCATTAATGAATCATTTAGCCGAATAATCCACACAATTTATAAACATTAAAAAAAAACACCACCACGTTGTGGTAAAAAAGAAAATATTGCATAAATAAAAGGTAGGATACTTTCAGTTGATGCCTGTCATGGCTTGTATTTATTCCCGGATCTCCCGCATCCAGTCATAGAGGTCCATGGCGGCCTCAGAAAGATTCTCAATTTCCCAGTCCCCGTCCTGTTTCAGGAGAATGCGTTTGTAGGTTTCTCTATCCGGATCATATTGCAGCGCAAAATAACTCCGGGAACCAGCATCCGCCATCACATTCTCCGGTTCAGTGAACTCCCCTTTCGCGGCTGCATCGATCAGTTGTGCTTTCCTGATCAGTACGCTGCGGTCCACGTTTGTAATGACAGAGTCAGCCCGTGATACGTAGTTTTCGATCCCGGGAATCTCAATGGCTGCATCCGTACTGGGTACCATCCATTTTTCCGGAACTTCAAAATAGCGCACTGTTCCTGAAGAATCCATCAGCCATCCATTGCGCTGGTAGCCCCAGGCAAAATTGATGTATTCAAACAGGAAAAAATATTCCTGGTCAGGAAGCTGTTCGTTGTTATGCAGCATTTCCTCGCAACTTTTCCCTGTGAGGATGATCCCTGCAAGAATTATATATGTGGTAATTGATTTCATAACCCTCCACTCCTGGTACTGAATTAAGGATGAAACGCAGAACAGTAAGGTTGCGTGGAAAGTTACATGAACATTTACCAGGAACGCGTCTTTGCGGGGAAGCGGGTGCAGCGCTTTGTTTGGGCTACAAGGGGTCGGCCTCCCAGTCCTCCCCTTTTCGGGGTACAAATTGATGACCAAAAATCCTTCCGCTGGTTGCATTATAGACCCTCACCGCCAGTTCCACAAGATCGTCCAGTTCATCTATCCTTACCTCAGGCAGGATCTGAACCGGATCAGAGTGGGCATATAACCTGTCCCGCAGGGTCCTCAACCTGTAAATAAGATCATTGCGTTTCGCAAGCTCCTGGTCCAGGTCATTCACCATTCGTATCAGTTCAGCCTTCCCTGTTACCAGACCAGCTTTCCCCCTGTTTTCCTTCAGCAGTTGTTTCAGCCGGTTGTTGTACTTGTCATATTTCAACCGGTTGAAAAGCTTTCTGAAATTTCTGCGTTCGGTGTCTTTATTTACATAAAGCTTACACAATTGCACCACAAGGGTGAATCGTATGTGCTTGCTAATATAGGTGCCAAATGCATCCGCTGTCGCCGGCTTCTTTTTCCTGCTCTCAACAGCTTCGATCCGCTTCAGATTGCGTACGGATGCACTGACATCGGAAATTATTTTTTCCGTGTCCTCAAACCAGGCCTGCAGCTGTGCGGTTGTAAGGGTTTCTGTCATGAAAATGATGCTGAATTCTGTTTGTTTCTGAATTGTGTTGGTTCCTGAATTCTGTCTGCTCCTGTAGTACATTTGCTCCGGAATCAGGTGTGCGAAAAAATTACATTTAAACCTACAAAAAATTACCAAAAGGTTGATCTGAAGGTTAAAAATCATGAGAATCATTGGACCTGCTTTCCCGGTGCACAAAATGCATTGCCCCGTATTTTGGAAACCATCTCCGGATAACTTCATTTTCAACGGGATGGTAACAATTCTGAAAATATAATAATATGACAGGTGATTCGTTTTCTTTTAATTGTTTTTAGCATACATTTGCTCCCCGAATTCCATGATAAAACAGTACCAGAACATACAACGCGCATTACTGAAGGCCATTCGTCGCATGAAACAGCGAAGGCTGATCCTGGTATTGAGCCTGGCGATTGGTTTGTTATCCGGCATAGCGGCAATCATACTGAAGAACCTTGCCCACTTCGTCGAACACCGTTCCAAGGAAATGTTACTGGCGGAGGACGCTCCGGGTGTAGGATTCCTGATGCCAGTGCTTGGGATTTTCCTGACCATGCTTTTTGTGAGATACCTGTTGAAGCAGGATATCGGCCATGGCGTCAGCAAGATCCTGTTTGCCATCTCAAAACGCAAGGGCCATCTGAAACCGCATAATACATGGTCCTCCATGGCGGCGAGTTCGCTTACCGTGGGACTGGGAGGTTCCGTAGGACTCGAGGCGCCGATCGTGCTTACCGGTTCCTCCATTGGATCCAATATCGGTCACCTGCTGAGACTGAATTACAAGACGATCGTATTGCTGATCGGGTGTGGTGCTACCGGCGCCATTGCCGGAATCTTCAAAGCACCCATCGCGGCATTGATCTTTGCCTTCGAGGTGCTGATGCTGGACCTCACCGCTTTTTCCATTGTTCCCCTGCTGATCGCTTCCGTGACAGCAGCAACAGTATCCTATTTTTTTCTTGGTGAGCAGGTGGTCTTCTCATTCACGATCAGCGAACCATTCGTTATGAGCAACATCCCGTTTTATATCCTGCTGGGATTATTCACCGGGCTGGTCTCCATCTATTTCACCCGCATGAACATGTGGGTGGAGCACAGCATGGGACACATCAGGAATACCTTTGTGCGCACACTGACCGGCGGACTGCTGGTAAGCGGACTGATCCTGCTCATGCCGCACCTGTTCGGGGAAGGGTATACCACATTGAAAACACTGCTGACCGGGCAGTCAGACGCACTATTCAATGGCACTCTTTTTGAAAATTTCATCGGTGAGAATGGGCTGCTAATCATCCTGTTCTTTCTCATGCTCGTGATATTCAAAGTCATTGCGATGGCACTCACCACTGGTAGCGGCGGGGTCGGGGGAGTTTTTGCACCCGCACTTTTCGTTGGGGCGATGAGCGGGGTAACCGTGGCCAAGGCCGTCAATTTCTTTAAATCCACCGGTATTTCAGAAAACAATTTTGCCCTGGTAGGAATGGCAGGAGTGATGGCAGGAGTGATGCATGCGCCGCTGACCGCCATCTTCCTCATTGCCGAGATCACCGGAGGGTATACGCTGTTCATTCCCCTGATTATCACCGCTACCATCGCCTATGTGACCATGCGCAGTTTCGAAGGGCAATCAATTTATACCAAGCGTTTGGCCGAACGGGGAGAGCTGATCACCCACCACAAGGACAAAGCGGTGCTGAGCATGCTGACGGTGGAAGAGGTGCTGGAGAATGATTGTGAACGTGTTCCCGTCGATGGAAAACTCCGTGACCTGGTCCATGCCGTTTCAAAATCAAAACGGAATATATTCCCGGTGGTGAATGAACAACAGGAACTTATCGGGGTGATTAGTCTGAACGATGTCCGGGATATCATTTTCAACACTGAGTTGTACGATAAGGTAGATGTCACCGAGATCATGCAGATCCCACCGGCCATTATCAGGAAAGATGAAAACATGAAAAAGGTCCTGGAGGTTTTCGAGGAGACCGAAGCCTGGAACCTTCCCGTTACTGAAAATGACCGTTATATTGGATTCATCTCCCGCTCGAAAATTTTCAACTCCTACCGCAACCTGCTGAAAGAGTTTTCGGATGACTGAGGATTGCCTGGGGCCAGACTTCCCGCACGTTCCGAGTACCCAATGAAAGCTGCAATTATTGACTGAAGCCCGCTGAATCCCGGAAATTTATTCCTTTCCCGGCACATTCAATCCACTAAGAGAGAGTTACTGTCTACGTACTTTCCAGCAGTTCTACGTATTTTACAGTTGATCTACGTATTTTTCAGTTGATCTACTGATAATTCAGTTGATCTACTGATAATTCAGTTGATAGCCGTACATCCATCTGCTGATCTCCGCAAATTTTCGCACCACATAATCGCATTTCCTATTTCAATGCAGTTTGCGCGCGACTGAACGCTAATGCACCAATAACTTTTCGGCAAGGTCAGTACCCTGCATACGCAACATGTAGATGCCCGGATTCAGTCCTGAAATATCAATCAACATCCTTCCTGCCGGTTCAGGTAAATAAGAATGCACCAGGGTTCCACTGATAGAATAGAAAAGGAGTTTGCCGGGGTCCCGTACTTCGCGGAGATCAATGTAAATGTAATCCGTCGCCGGATTTGGATAGATTCTCCACCCTTGAGGAGAACCGTCCGTCGGCAATGTACCCGGCAGCACGTTCGAATTTCCGGGGGTCATGTTCAGCTGTGACAGAAAGTTGTCACCATCAGGGAAACGGCCAAATGCAACATCAGAAGCAAGGGGTCCGTAACTGAGCCGGTCGATGACTGTAACTCCCTGCCTGGTGACCTGTCCGATTCCAACACTGCCACCGCCTGCCGGCAGCTTGAAGTCGAGATGCAATGGCCCCTGCTCCGGATCCCTGTCTGCCCAAAACAGTTTGAAACCACCCGCTTCAACCACTGTGGTATCCCCTGAAAAGTAGGGCACCATTGTAACCCGTCCTTCTTCCTGCCCGTAAATGAACTGCAGTCCGCCCAGTTCCACAGCATAAGGATTTATATTGTACACCTCCAGCCAGTCGTCGAACTCTCCCGCTTCATCCGGCAACGCGAAGTCATTCTTTGCCATGAGTTCATTGATATACAGGCCTGTCACTTCTTCATATGTGCTATTTTCCCTTCCCGGTGTTCCTCCGGCAATGTAACTTGAGTGCCAGCGGCCAGCGCTGCCGGGTATGTTTCCGGGAAACAATTCAAGCGTGGCGCCTTTCCCATTCGGACCATCGGGCCAGGGATGCTCTGTGTCATACTGAAGTGCATACACCAGCCTGTAAGCGCCATCATAAAGGCGGATCAGCTCACCGTCGCTGCTCAAACCAAAGGCTATATCCCCGGAAATAGCATTCCTCCCCGGGTAAAGTTGCTGCAGCGAATCACTGCTCCGGGCAGCAACAATATACGCACCCGGTGCCAGCGAAAGTCCGTCTCCAATTACAAATTCGTCGCCATATTCCTGTCCTTTCAGTACCCAGCCCGAAAGTGCAACTCCTTCGTTCCCTGCGTTGAATAGCTCCACCCAATCGCCACTGTTGAATGCCTTATGGGAATTGTAATTGATTTCGGTGATTATTATATTGTGATCGCCGGGTTCACTGGCAGCAATGTATGCCCCAATGTCCGCGCGTGTACCATCCGGATCAGACAGATTGGGAGTACCGCTGTTGATACAGGGCGAGGCTTCAGACAGGTAAAAATCAAGCGATGCGGAACCGGCAAATACCGGGTCCGCAAGTATATTATTATATCCCTTCAGCGTGTCACGGTCAGACAGGGAATAGGAAACTGTCAGCGATGATAATTCATCAACAACCACCGACGACTCAATACTGCCGGAGATAATGGTGTTCTCCACCTGTGCCGAACCACCACCACTGCCGGTGTTCTTCTCAAATACAGCAATCCCGGTACGGTTGGCATAGAGTGTATTCTGGTTAATGTTTGCATGCGACTGAAAATCCTTGATCCCGAAACCCTGGTTGCAGTCGATAATGACATTCTGCTCTGCAATGATCTCCGATCCTTGCCCGACAGAAATGCCTTTGTCAGAAATGCTCTTAATGGTATTCCCGCGTAGGATGATCCCCGTGGAATGCTCCCCCATATCAATGCCGTCGCTGTTGGAACCAAAAAAGCTGTAGACCAGGTTGTCAGCAACCAGCGCACCGCTCACGCTGTCCAGGTCAATGGCATCCGTATCCTCGTAAAAATTGCCCTTCAGGTCACACCCCCGAATCACCAAATCATTGCAATCACGAAGGTTGATCAGGTCACCCGTTCCTGCAGAAGAAAGTGTACATGAATCGATCAACACATTGCTTTTATAGGCATAAACAGGATGGACCACGCCACTTATTTCAACGCCCTTCAAATACATCCCACTGCGGACCGAAGTGATCGCCGCCCTGAAATTCCCGAACCCCATTCCGGAAGAGGCGTTTTGCAGGACCGCATGCATGACAAGCAAAGTATCGGCATCTTCTGCAATGATCCCGCCCCAGCGCTGTGTTCCGGATGTGGCATGATTGCCGGCCGGCTGTACATGGGTCTCGAATACCACGGGGTGCCCGGCAGAGCCCTCCACAAACAGTGCCCCGAAATTAACGATGGAAGTTCCTGCAGGCATCCGGACTGTGACACCTTCCCTTATGACCAGGGTATCACCATCGGGAATGATTATGTTTCCCCCCGCTACCCAAGGCTCCGCAACATCCTCAACCACAAGCGTATTCCAGACAGTGTCGGGAAGCAGGTATTGTTCTTGCCTTTCAAAATGAGCACTGATTAAAGTATCCCCCTCAACCATTAACTGGTAATCCTGGTCAGTGATCCCATTGCTCCAGCCGGTAAACCGGTACCCCGGATCCGGGAAAGCCTGTATGTGCAAAGGCAGGCCATTGAAAAATGTAAAAGCGGTTGAAGCGTCATCAACTACCCGGGAAGAAGCGACCAGCACCTTTCCGCCTTCAGTGGTCTGAATGACCACCTGGGAGGTATCGGCCAGGCTGAAATACTCCATGATGTACCGGTACATCCAGTTGTTCCTGTGGGTAGCAAATTCCCTGAGCGTCTCAACATGCTGCTGCCAGGCGGCAATGGAGACCGGCGATTCCCAACGCTGAATATG
>CAZOXI010000089.1:0-9150 GCA_964583445.1 uncultured Bacteroidaceae bacterium
TTCGGAATAACCGCTCAAGTCGACCTCGATGGTCCTGCCGGCACCTGCTTCGATCTCCTGCAGGTACAGAAGCTTGCCATTGCTGTCGATGATCTCGAGCCGCGCATCGTTCAGCATGTCATTGTCGCTCGTAATATAAAGCACTTGTTCAACCGGGTTGGGATACATATCGAGTCCGAACATCTGCCTGTGCCCGACAATATTAGTAGTATCATCAATATTACAATCTGACTGCTCCAGGTAGAAATTAAACTCGTGTCCCTGTTCATCAAATACCAGGATCTCTGCGAATCTTGGTGCTCCCGTGAGATTCTCTGAGAACGCAAGATTGATGCTGGAACCCTCCTCATTGCCAACAACGAGCCAGGTAACCTCACCCACCTTTTCAAAACCCCACTCCACACTCGATATCACCTGGACATTTACATTACCTGCATCATTACAGACATCCACAGTATCCTTGTTCTGGAATCTTGCGCCATCATACCTTACGATCAGCAATACTTCATCAACAACGGTGATATTAAATGTATCCACTGCACTGAGTGCAGTATCGGATGCGGTAAGGATCACTTCCACATCACCAACCTCGAGTGCGTCAAATGTAAGTACGGAATCCGTCATGGTAAAGGCAACCATCTCTGTGTCGCTTACCACAATCGTATAGTTCAGCGTGTCGTTGTCCTTGTCCCAAAACAGGGTATCCAATCCGAAGGAGATCGTTCCGATGTTGTCCACCAGCTCAAAGTCCGGGATCGAATCAACCACTTCCGGGGCATCATTCACATTCCACACTGTAAAGGTGAACCCGACAGCAGCCGTCAAACCGCCCTCATCTTCAACAGTCACGGTAAGATCGGATGTGCCCAGGCCCGTCTCTGTAATCACCAAAGTAGTATCCTGAATTTCCGCCTGCACTACGCCGGGATCACTGCTCACCGCCGAAATTGTGAGGATATCACCTACATCCGGATCGCTGAACACATCGTGCAGGTCCACAATATATTCTTCGAAATATTCAAATTGCTCCACATCGGGTAAAAGGGTCTCCACAATAGGATTGTCATTAACGTTATCCACGGATACTTCGAACACATCATCATTACTCAATGATCCGTCAGATGCCGTAAGAATAATCGTGGTGATGCCCAGCCCGACTTCGGTCATGATCAGCGTATCGCCATCCACCTCCACGGTAAGCACCTCCTTATTGCTGCTTTCAGCACTGAAAGTCAGCGCATCGCCGTCCTTATCGAAGAATACATCCGAAACATCAAACTTTTCAGTTTCAAAATATTCCTTCAGGCTCAGGAATCCAACAGTGTTCTCCACAACAGGTGCGTCATTTACATTGAGCAGGTTGAATATGAACCGGTCCTCTGCGGACAAGCTGCCTTCATCTGTGGCGGTAACGATGACTTCCGCCTGGCCGGGGGCAACCTCTGAAATGGTCAGTGTCGTCCCGGAGACAGAAGCCTGGATCACCGTTGTATCTGCACTGCGTGCCTCCAGTGTAAGTGGGTCCCCGTCCTTGTCAAAGAAAACGGAAGAAAGATCAATGGTAAACGGACCTTCATATTCATAATCCTGCTGGTCTGCAACAGGATTTGCAACCACCGGCGGATCATTCACATTATTGATGGTAACCAGGAAGGATGCATCAACCGATAGGGTCCCGTCCGTGGCAGTAAGGGTAACCGTCGATGTCCCCAGGTTTTGCTCCTGCAGGGTAAGGATCATATCCTCCTCCGAAAAGGAGAGGGTCACAACATTGGTGTTGCTGCTCACAGCTGTGATTTTCAGTTCATCACCGTCTTTATCATAGAACACATTCTCCAGGCTGAGCTTCGAGATATTGAAGTATTCCAGGTAGTCCTGGTCCTGGATCGGGTTGACTACCTCGGGAGCATCGTTCACATTGTTCACGGTGACAGTGAGCTGGTCTGAAACATCCAGCTGCCCGTCGGAAGCAACCACCGTGATGACGGCATCGCCGAGCCCCTGCTCAATAATATACAACGCTGTTCCAACAACGTAGGCATTCACAACAGAAGGATCGTCACTAGAGGCCGACAGTTCAAGTTCATCTCCGTCTTTATCTGCAAATACATTGGAGATATCCAGGGTATCACCTACAAAATATTCATCATACTCCCTGTCTGACAATGGATTCGCAACCCTGGGACGGTCATTGACATTGTTGACCGTTACAAGGAACGTTTCGTTAACACTGTATTCGCCATCATCTGCTGTGACCGTCACAGTTGCAGATCCAAGTCCCTCCTCGTGAATAGCCACCGTGGTGGCAGTAACATCCACAGATACTACAGTGGGATCACTGCTGGCTACCGAATAGGTGAGCGGGTCATTGTCCTTGTCGAAGAACAGGTTGGAAATACTGAGTGTCGACGTATTGAAGTACTCATTATATACCTGGTCGGCAATGGGATTGGCTACCACCGGTGCATCATTCACATTGTTCACTCTGACAGTGAATTGCTCATCCACGCTCAGGGTACCGTCAGATGCGGTCACCGTAACCGTTGCGCTTCCCAGCCCGGTCTCGAGCAATGTAACTGTAGTACCGGAAACTTCCACGGCAACCACATTCGGATTGCTGCTGACCGGTGTCAGCGTCAATGGATCGGCATCCGGATCCGTAAAGGTGGCGCTGAGATCCAGTTCAGCGGATACAAAATATTCATCAAACACCTGGTCGGGGATCGGGACAGCCACTTCGGGCGGATCGTTTACATTGTTTACCGTAATAGTGAAGACATCGTCCACACTCAGGTTCCCGTCTCCGTCATCTGTTGCCGTCACGGTCACACTGGTCGTACCCAGTCCCACTTCCTGGATGGTCAGGGTAGCACCTGAAACAGTGACGCCAATGATGTCCGTATCTGCACTTACCGCGCTGAATGTCAGCTGATCGATCACATCAGGATCGGTGAACACTGTGCCCAACCCGATCTCTATGGATCCAAAATGCTCATCCAGTTCCCTGTCCGGGATGGGATTGATCACTACCGGTGCATCATTCACATTATTCACGACCACCTCGAAATCATCGGAAACATGCAGGTCCCCGTCACTGGCCGTAACAGTGACCGTTGCAGTGCCCAGGCCTCTTTCAGTGAGTGTCAGCGTCGTTCCGGTGATGGAAACGGAAACAACACCAGTGTTGCTGCTTACTGCCGAAAGGTTAAGCACATCGCCGTCCTTGTCGGTGAATGTAGCAGCAAGACTGATCCCGGATGAAACAAATCCTTCATCATACTCCCGGTCTGGCAACGGATTCTGCACCTCGGGATTGTCATTTACATTGATTACCCCGACATTGAACTGGTCCAGCACGGAAAGGTCCCCATCCGTCGCCGTCAGGTTGATCGTAGAGGTCCCGAGCCCGGTCTCGGTGATCGTCAGCGTGGTTCCGCTTACAGCAACCGTGACCACGTTGGTATTGCTGCTGATTGCTGAAATGGTAAGCACATCGCCATCGGGATCGGTGAACACCGATGAAAGATCGATGGTTTCCGTGCCGAAATATTCGTCGTAGGTCTGGTCATTCACCGGGGTCTGGATCACCGGCGAATCGTTCACATTTCCTACCGATGCTGTTAAGATGTCCTGGCTGGTAAGGCTGCCGTCTGATGCAGTGACAGTAACATCCGAAGTTCCCAGTCCCACCTCGGTGATGGTCAGTGTATTGCTGCTGACCGAGACGGTGACTACACCCGTATTGCTGCTCGCAGCGCTAAAACTGAGCACATCACCGTCCGGATCGCTGAAGAAGTTTGTAAGGTTAATAGAGGTGGAAAGGAATCCCTCGTCATAATTGCGGCTCCCCAGCGGCTGTAGTACTTCCGGCGGATCATTCACGTTATCTATGGTGAATGAAAACTGGTCTTCCGTTGACAACGACCCGTCACTTGCAGTGACCGTGATCGTCGATGCGCCCAGTCCAACCTCGGTGATGGTCAGTGTATTGCTGCTGACCGATACGGTAACTACACCCGTATTGCTGCTCGCAGCGCTAAAAGTGAGCACATCACCGTCCGGATCAACAAAAACAGGGACCAGGTCGATGGTCACCGAACCAAATCCTTCGTTACGGCTGATACTGCTAATCGGTGTCACAACCTCGGGTGCATCATTCACATTGTTCACGGTTACCTGGAACAATTCATCCGTGGCCAGGCTGCCATCACTGCCCGTTACCGTAATCGTTGCGGTACCCAATCCTGCCTCCCTGATAACCAGCGTTGTGCCTGACAATGAAGTGGTTACGGTACCCGGGTCACTGCTTGAAACGGAAAGCAATATGGCATCGCCGTCGGGATCAGTAAATACAGCTGAAAGGTCCACTGCTGTTGAATTGAAATGCTCATTCAGCACCAGGTCATCTACTGGCGCTGTTATTTCGGGGGCATCATTCACATTGTTCACCGTCACAGTGAATTGTTCATCAACGCTGAGTGAACCATCCGATGCCGTGACTGTAACCTGTGAGGAGCCGAGTCCCGCTTCAGTAATAACCAAAGTCGTAGCCACAACCGATACGCCTACTACTGCAGTGTTGCTGCTTACCACTGACAAAGTCAATGCATCACCGTCTTTATCGTCGAAGACGGTGGATAGTCCCAGGGTCGTGGTAATAAAATGTTCATCCAGCTCCTGGTCCGTGATGGCATTCACTACTTCAGGGGCATCATTGACGTTCGCAATGGTCACATTGAATGCATAATCGATGAAAAACTCACCGTCTGTTGCCGTGATCTCCACCGTGGTGGTTCCCAGGCCTTGCTCATCAATGATAACAGTTGTCCCTTCAACGGAGACCGTGGCAACATCTTCATCAGAACTCACAATGGTATATACCAGTGCATCACCGTCGGGATCGCTAAAGAGGTTGGAGATACTCAGCAGTGAACGGTTGAAATATTCTGCGTAATTCTGATCGGCAAGCGGACTGGAAAGTACTGGTGGATCATTTACATTATTTACGGTTACATTGAAGGTTTGGGTCTGGGCAAGTGCACCGTCGGAAGCTGTAATGGAAACCGTTCCGTTCCCAAGACCTTCTTCATTGATCGTCAGCGTGGTCTCCGAAAGGTTCACGGTAATGATACCGGGACTGTTGCTTACTGCGGAAAGGGTCAGCACATCCCCGTCCGGATCACTGAACACCGATGCCAGGCTGATCGTCGCAGAACCAAACCGCTCATTGAACTCCTGGTCCGCCACGGGCTGCTCCACCAGGGGTGCATCATTTACGTTGTTGACAGTTATAATGAACTGATCGCTTACCCCCAGGGTTCCATCTGTGGCATCGACCGTGATCGTTGCCGAACCCAGTCCGGCTTCGTTGATCGTCAGGGTAGTCCCGGAAAGACTGACCGTCACCACCGATGCCGCGGAATTCTCCACCGAGAGGGTCAGTGCATCACCGTCCTTGTCGGAAAAAACGTTGGCCAGGTCCAGCGTGGTTGTACCGAAATGTTCATCCAGTGAAAGATCGTCCAGCCCATTTTCAATAATTGGCGCATCGTTCACATTGTTCACCGTAACCAAAAAATCATCCTGGACCGTCAAAAGGTCATCATCCGCAACCAGCGTGATCGTAGCAGTACCAAGGCCCTGTTCGGTAATCGTAAGGATATCTCCTGAAATACTGGTCGTTACGATCCCGGGATTACTGCTGCTGGCTGTAATGGTCAGGGGATCCCCGTCCTCATCTGTAAATACACCCGAAATATTTATGTCTATGGATCCAAAATACTCGTTCTCTTCCTGGTCAGCCACGGGATTGGCAACCACGGGGGCATCATTCAGGTTGATCACCCCGACTGCGAAATCATCTGAAACACTCAGGAATCCGTCTGAGGCCGTTACTTTAATCGTGGCATTCCCATTGCCTCGCTCGGTAATGAGAAGCGTGGTTCCGCTCATCGTTGCGCTGACCACGGAGGTATTGCTGCTCTCCACACTGTAGGAAAGTACATCCCCGTCCTCATCGTTGAACACAGGACTCACACTGATCGATGCGGAGCCGAATCCCTCGTCGTAGTTCCTGTCCGTGATGGGATCGACCACCACGGGGGCGTCGTTGACATTGTTGATCGTTATGCTGAACTGGTCGCTGACACTCAGGCTTCCGTCACTTGCCGTTACCGTGAGGGTCGCGGTACCGAGCCCCGCTTCATGGATCGATAGGGTGCTTCCTGAAACCGAGGTGGTGACCACACCGGCGTTACTGCTGACAGCTGTATAGGTCAGGGCATCATTGTCCTTGTCGGTAAACGTACCGGTAAGATCAACTGGCAGGGTAACAAAATTTTCGTCTGTGACGATATCATCCACGGGATCCACAACTACGGGAGGATCATTGACATTGTTCACATTCAGGATAAAACTATGTCCCCTGCTTAGGTTTCCTTCCCCGTCATCGGTTGCTGTAACCGTGATCGAGGAAGATCCGAGTCCCTGCTCGGTAAAGTACAGGATACTTCCCGACATGGAAACAGTCACCACGGAAGTATTCCCGCTGACGGCCTCATAGCTGAGCGCATCGCCATCCTTATCTGTGAATACCCCTACCACGTTTCTGGAGCTGGTCCCGAAATACTCATCCAGGTTGACCTCCCCTATCGGGTTGGCAACCTCCGGTGCATCGTTCACATTATTTACGGTAATGGAAAAATTATCACTCACACTCAGGGTTCCCACCCCGTCATCTGTTGCTGTAACAGTTATGGTGGCGGTTCCGAGTCCGGCTTCAGTGATCGCAAGGTCGGTTCCGGTTCCGGTTACGCTTACCGTCACGACATTATTGTCACTGCTCACAGCACTATACGTCAGCACATCGCCCGGATCCTGGTCGGCAAATGTATTCGACAGGTTGATATTCCTCTGGTTAAAATATTCATCCACCTGCAGGTCGCTGAGCGGAATCGCCACTGTCGGTGGATCGTTCACATTGTTGACAGTAAAATCAAATGTTTCACTTGCGCTGAGCGTTCCCTCCCCGTCATCTGTTGCGGTCAATGTAATGATTGCATTCCCGAGCCCGGCTTCGGTAATGGTCAGTATCGTTCCCGAAAGCGCCACGGTCACGACATCGGTATTGCTGCTTCCTACGGTGTATGTAAGATCATCCAGATCCTTATCAATAAACACCTGTGAAATGTCAATATTTGTTGTGGAAAAATATTCATTCGCTTCCTGATCAGGAATAGGATTGGCCACTACAGGCGCATCGTTCACATTATTCACCGTAAACACGAATGCATCAGAGGCACCCAGTGCCCCGTCACTTGCACTCACTGTAATGGTTGAAGATCCAAGCCCTGCTTCGCTGATCACCAGGTCGGATCCGTTAATCGCCACCGAGACAATTGTTGTATTGCTGCTGGATGCTGTGTAGGTTAGATCATCACCATCCTCGTCGCTGAATACCGGCAACAGGTCAATGGTGGCTGTCCCGAAATACTCATCCTCTGACTGGTCCGGGACCGGTGCTTCCACAACAGGCGGATCGTTCACATTCACTACTGTAACGAGGAAGCCGTCACTGACTTCCGTATTGGAGGGATCGGTAGCGGTTACTGTCACCGTTGCCTGCCCAAAGCCTCCGGATTCCGTGATGGTAAGTACCGAACCCTCAACACCGACTGTCACAATCGCGGGATCAGAGGTAGTTGCAGTGTATATCAACGCATCGCCGTCAGGATCATTGAAGACCCCTGATAAATTAACGGGTGCAGAGTTGAATCCTTCTGCATATTCCTTATCACTGATCGGGCTGATGACTTCCGGGGGATCATTCACGTTTTCAACCGTAACCGTGAATATATCTGTGACACTCTCACTTGCATCGCTGGCGGTGATTTCGATGGTAGAAGTTCCGATACCTGCTTCAGTGAGGGTCAGGATATTGCCGCTGACCGATACGGTTACCACGCCGGTATTACTGCTCACAGGGGCATAGGTCAGCACATCTGCATCTTCGTCGAAAAACACAGCAGAGAGGTCGATATCGTAGGTTTCAAAATTCTCCTCCAGGGTCAGGTTAGCTATGGCATTCGCCACCACCGGGGCATCGTTGATATTGTTGGTGGTAAAACTGAACGTGGTGCTGACCGACTCCGCGGCATCTGCTGCGGTAACTGTGATGGTGGCCGTCCCCGGATATACTTCTGTAATGGTAAGGGTTGTGCCGCTTACACTGGCTGTTACGCTGCCCGGGTTGCTGCTGGATGCCGATAAAGTAAGGGCATCGTTGTCTTTGTCTGAAAACGTATTGGTCAGGTCGACTGTCTCCGTTCCGAACCCTTCATCGCGCGTAATGTCTGCAATGGGATTTTCCACTTCGGGTGCATCATTGACGTTGTTGACCGTTACGGTAAATATATCCTGAACAGTCGCCAGGCCATCGTCCGCAGTCACGGTAACCGTTGCGCTTCCCAGCCCTGCTTCTGTGATGGTCAGGTTGTCTCCTGAAACCGACACGGTCACCACCCCCGGGTCATCGCTGACCGCCGTGTAGGTAAGTGTATTGAGATCAGGATCACTGAACACTGTGGAGAGATCGATAGCGTCGGAACCAAAATATTCATCATAGGTCAGTGACACTATCGGCGATGTGACCACCGGCGGATCGTTGGTGACTGCGTTGAACTCCAGCGGTTCAACAGCATTCCCAAAAATCTCATTGCTGATAAATTCAACCGTCTCCACCACGTCGTAGGTCAGGCCGTTATTCTCGTTATAATACTTGAATGACATGACTTCCCCAGCAGATTCATTACTATATACCAGGAACTGGAAACCCAGGAATCCTCCCGGCCCCGTTTCTGCCAGGTCATCAAACCCCCTGCAAACACCGTCCACAAAAGCACCAAGAGCGCCATCGGTCATCTGCACATCGTCGAGATAAACGATCCCTGTGATGTCAGCGCTGTTTTCGTAATCAGCCTCATTAACTGACCAGCCATGCTGTGCCTCCAAATAGCTCGACAGCAGCAGCATTGCGGCGATAAATACCAGGGTCGTGCGATATGTATATTTCCTGAATATGGATTCCATCTTCAATTGCTTGTATAGATCGGAAGAGCGTCGTGTAGGGAAAGAGTGTAGATCTCGGTGGTC
>CAZOXI010000090.1:0-9098 GCA_964583445.1 uncultured Bacteroidaceae bacterium
AGGATAAGGTTGATCTCACACTTGATAAGGACCAGATCATTATCAAACCAATCTCTACGCCAAGAAAAGGATGGGAAAAATCTTTTAAGAAAATGGCAAAAAATGGTGACGACAGATTGCTATTTAACGATGTCTTTGACGATGAAAATTTGGAAGAATGGAAGTAAGTCAATATCAAATATTGCTCGTCAATCTTGATCCGACAATTGGTAGTGAGATCAAGAAAACCAGACCTTGCGTTATTCTATCTCCAGATGAAATGAATAAATATCTACGCACTGTAGTTATTGCTCCAATGACAACGAGTTCTAAAAAGTATCCTACCAGGGTTGAAGTAAAACATGATAATAAAATTGGATGGATAGTAATTGACCAAATTAGGACAATTGACAAGCAAAGAATTATCAAACCACTAGGAAGACTTTCAAAGCCAGAAATTAAGGAAGTTAAGAGCATCATAAAAGAAACTTATGTTGATTAGCAACTAAATGCGCAATGCTGCAGATATTAATACAGGAATCCGAACAGCCACAGGGGAACAAGGTTATGATGACCTGGCAGTTGACAGCTTATGCGGAAAATAAATTGTACAAATTTTTGCTTCGGGTTATTCTATTGCCAGCAGAGGCTTAATAACCTTGGTAAGCATAAATCTTAATGCTTTGGAGGTGTAGGATTTGTCGTTGAATGTTCCGATCACATAAGCTTCGGTGCCGGGATGGTAGAACATAAAGGCACCGGTAACACCCACACACCCCCAGCAAAAATATTTTTCGGGCATTAACAATGGAATGGCTTTGGGCTTCCAGACTGAATACCCGTAATCAAACCCTATAGCCGGGAAACCCATTTTAACGTCATCATTAATCATTTTATCCAGGGTAGTTTCTTTTACCAGCTGTCCGTTCACCAAAGCTTTCATAAAAACCAGGTACTCGCTTAAAGGTGCCACAATGCCTCCCCCGGCATAGTCGATCTTTGCTGCTCTTTTATCTTCAATGAAATTGGTGTTGAACAGGTTGATATGGGCTGGCGGATATTTGGGTTTGTTTTTTGGTTCTGAAAAACCGTTGATGTAAGCATTATCCATCTCTAGCGGCTCCAGGATCATTTCATGAAGCGCTTCGTGAAAAGGTTTTTTGGTGATATTCTCTATGATTAACCCCAGCAGATAATAGTTTGTGTCGGTATAGAAATGTTTCTGACCAGGCTTGCCAACGGGTTTGAGATTGGCTTTTCCCCATTCCAGCGCTTCCCTTACCGTCATTTCAAGGTTTGGGTCGTTCATTAACTTTTTAAGCAATGGAAAAAAGACATCATTTAACCCGGATGTTTGCCGGAGTAAGTGCCTGATGCTGATTTCGCCGGAATAATCATTGTCCTTATATACATGCAAGTCGCGCACCAGTTCCGGATCAAGGTATTGTGCGATTTTATCGTCATAAGACAACAACCCCTTGTCGTGCAGCATACTTACAAGGGTAGCCGTAAACAATTTGCCAACGGAAGCGAGGTGGTTTGCTTGCTCCGGGCGTGACTGGAAATCTCCTGTTTTACCTTCGGCAATATTGATGTCAATTCCTGATTTTCCGGAATGCACAAGAAGATACCCATTCTCGACTTTTTTATCATTTTGTACCTGTTGCCTGAATGTGGACTCAATTTTTTCCTTTACCACAGCTGCCGTTTCCATTCGCAAAAATTTAATTTAATACTGTCGATTTGTCCCTCCCTGGATGCCTCTTAATGAACTTCGGTTTCTGTCATCGGCTTTCGGAGTCTAAAATAATAAATCAGCCGGAGATTCATTCCTGGTTGGGCAAAAATCAATGTTCCAGGAACATCGTTATAGGGCATGGTTTTTTTGTAATTACATCTCAACATATTGTAAAAGAGAATGATTGCATTGTGTTTGCACAATTGCGCACAAAATACAATCATTCAGGAAAAGCGCAATTAACAGTAAGATGGGATATATTCCAAAAAACCTGAAGGTAAGTCAGCATTCCAGAGCCAGGAATGGACGTTCATTATAAAGCTTCACTTTCTTTCACTTTTTAAATGATTCGGGATTATCAGGCCTCCCTCTTCCAGTAGCGAATGATCAGCAGCGATAACCACCCTGTATGAACAATGAGTGCTGCGGCGATACCAGAAAGTGACCAGGGCGATTTAATGATCACGGTAAACCAGTAGGGTGGAAAAAACCATGACAAGTAAGTGAGCCAGTTGAGTGAAAGCAGGTCGGTAAATGCGAATAATACCAATGCATTCATTGCTTTTGCAAGTGTTAACCCCTTTACTTTGTCGTCGGCCCAGGAGAACAGGAGCAATCCCGTTATTGCTGTGTAAACAGCCGCTAAAAGGGACAGCAATGCTTTCGCAAACAGGGGCAGGGCTACCAGGTTTAAAAAATAAATGCCCGCAAAGGCGTAAATGAAAGACAAGATTGATGTGAATGACAGCCTGTTGACCAGGTAGCCGCTTCTGCCGAGCGGTGTGATCTCCATCAGCTCGGCAATCTTCCCGTCCCGTTCATCAAGCATCATAAAGCCGGTAACAATCCCCAGCATTCCTGAATTCACAAGCAATACAAACGACAGGATATAAGGAGTGTAAGGGGCCACATCAAATCCGAATGTTGTATTCAGAAAAGGAGGCAACAACAATACAAGCAGCTTAAATACAATGAGCAGCAGCAGCGGCGCAAACAACAGGATTGTCATGATGGGATCCCGCATTATCTGCCTGGCGTCGTTTTTAAAATGAATGAGCTGCAACATCGGTTTAATCGTTGTAGACAATTTTGTTTTCAAATACACGCATCGTTAGCCGTAAAAAGAGGTAGTTTGTTCCTGCCAGGTAAACCACCAGTGCCGTTGCTTCATACCAGGACATTTCAATATATGCGCCCATCATCAGTCTCAACGCAGCAACGCTGGGAACCACGGTAAACAACCAGGAATATGGAAACCCTATAAGCGAGAAACATGGTAAAACGAAGAGCAACATATAGGGAATGGTTTTCAGCATATACTGGTTGACAGTTTCACAGCCAGCATTGATCATGATGCCGCTCATCGTGAAAATTCCGGATGTTAAAATGGTTGCCAGGAACAGCAGCAACCAGTTGATCTCTTTATAGCTGCTGAAAAAGGAAATTACAAAAGCAGCCAGGACCGCGAGAATGGCCAGTGAAATCACCTTCGAGAGTATATATTCAGACGTTCGCAGGGGAGATACCACCACAACCGTTAATATGCCCTGCACCTTTTCCAGCAGGATGATTCCGCCAATAAAAAACAACCCTAACACAGATGGGTCGGAAAAAACAACCAGCGGAAGCACAACAGGCAACAGGTCATGCGGTAAAAACGACAGGATTACCAGGTACATCAGCGTAATGATCACATACACCAAATAGAACCCCTGCTTGATCTGGAAACGAATATCGGCCCGTATCGCATGCAGCAGCCTCATAGCAGGTTCCTCCCGGTTAATTTTATAAAGATATCTTCCAGGGAAGCCTCGCAACTGTGGATGGTCTTGACGTTACCGGATTTTAAGACATCCATGAACTCCGTGTTGCTGCTGATGTTGTGCAAATCAAAGTCTTGCCCGGTCAGTTTTCCATTTCGCTGAAATTCAACTTTAACGATCCGTTTCCCATGTTCAATCATTAAATCCTTCGGGGAGCCTGTCACCACGATCTGTCCCTCGACAATAAAAGCAACCCTGTCGCAAAGTTGCTCTGCAACGGTCATATTGTGCGTCGTCAGAAAAATCGTTTTGTTGTTTTTCTTTTGCTGAAGAATAATTTCCTTAATGACATGAGAATTCACCGGGTCGAGACCTGATGTGGGTTCATCGAAAAACATCAGGTCAGGGTTGTGCATGATGGAACGAATAAAGTTCAACCGCATTTTCATCCCTTTGGAAAAGCTTTCCACGCGAACATCCTTGTCGGCAAGTAACCCGACCTGGTCGAGCAATGCATCCGGATCCCCGGTGAAATTTTTGTAATAGGCCCCGATGAGCTGCAAGTTCTCCCTGGCTGTTAATTTCGCGTACAGGTTGGGGAAATCGAATGCAACGCCAATTTGCTCATAGAAGTCTTTTCCCCACTTGCTGCGTTCTTTTCCAAGCACATCAATGCTTCCGCTGTAATTTCTGAGCAATCCGATAATAAGTCGTTGCGTAGTCGTTTTACCCGCGCCGTTGGGCCCTAAAAAGCCAAAGATCTCTCCTTCATGAATGTCAAAATTCATGTCATGAATCGCCTTTTTTTTGGTTTTGCTATAGGTAAAATTCAGATCCCTGACACGTATCATGGCGCAAATTTATTTGTAAAGGTATACAGTTATTCCAATCCTGATAATTTTTCAGGGAAGGTGATGGAGTCGGAGAACTAAATGCGTCGATAAACCATTGACTATAACGCCGGATTGAGTGTACTCAGAGATTTTTTCCTGGACTGTTAATCTAATGTAAGAGATGAATATAGTAATCATAATACATATAAAATGATTAATAATATAAACAAAAAATAAACTACAATGATTAGTGTATTAATTGAATTAATGATATATTTGCTTAATACAATAAGCAAACATGGATATTTTATTTCAAAAACACAGGCAAAAGATCAGCCAGGTTACGTTTGAGTTTACGCGACATGCCATCGATGAAATACCATGGGATCAACGCGTGGTTGGAATCAAAGGGAGCAGGGGGGTAGGAAAAACGACGTTGATGCTTCAGTATATTAAACGGTATTATCCCGGATCTGAAGATGTTTTGTATGTGAGCCTGGATGACATCTGGTTCTCATCCAATTCATTGGTGGAGTTAGCCGACCAATTTGTCAAGTATGGGGGGGAACGGTTGTTCCTTGACGAGGTGCATAAGTACCCGGACTGGGCCCGGGAACTGAAAAATATTTATGACGATCATCCCGGTTTGCAAGTTGTTTTTACCGGATCCTCCATGCTTGAGATCCTGAATGCGCGTGCTGATCTCAGCAGGAGGGCGGTGATTTACCGGATGCAGGGCATGTCTTTCAGAGAATACCTTGAGATGGAGACCGGTTTGAAACTCCCGGTGGTTCCCCTTGATAAGATGCTGAAAGACCATGTTTCGGTCACCGATTCGATTATAGCGCAACTCCGTCCGTTGAAATATTATGAGCAATACATTAAGCGTGGTTACTACCCGTTTTACATCGAAACCGGGGAGTATTATTATTTGCAGCTGGAAGAGATCATCAAATACATCATTGAAGTGGAACTGCCTTTATTGAGGGGCGTTGATGTGCTGTACGCGCGTAAACTTAAAGCGCTGCTGATGATCATCGCTGAGTCGGCCCCGTTTATTCCGAATATAGTGCGGTTGGCAGAGCAGACAGGCATCAACAGGAATACCTTGTTAACATATATCCACTACCTGGATGAAGCTGAGTTAATCCATACGGTGTACAGGCAGGCAAAAGGCATTACCAGGCTCCAGAAGCCTGATAAGCTGCTGCTGAATAATACGAACATCGCATACGCAATTACACCTGGTCAACCCGATGCGGGCAGTCTGCGGGAATCTTTTTTTGTGAACCAGGCCGGGTTGAACCATGTGGTGACCTATGCGGAACGAGGAGATTTCGTATTGAATGATCAGTATCTGTTTGAAATAGGTGGAAGATCAAAGGGAAAAAAGCAATTGAATACATGGCCTGAAGGGAAGCGGTTCCTGGTTGCAGATGATATCGAATATGGGTACAAAAACAGGATCCCCTTGTGGTTGTTCGGGTTTTTGTATTAACTGAATATATCCCAATAATCAGTAATTCAACCAGGTATGAATTATTCGAAGTTGTTGACCATTTCTATCAGTTCCTGTTCGGTGGTTCTTTCAAAAATGAGTTCATGGGTCAGTTCCCTGTTAATGCTTCACTCAAATCCCATGGCCGGGAAGCCCTGAAATACAATCATTCAGGTTGGATTTCAGGCAAAACAACCATCCGCCTGTGACTGACGGGGACCTACTATTTATGGTAATAAACACATTTGCCATCCCTGGGAAAGGAATGTACAATTTTTCATTATACTTTTTACATCTAAGCGCACAAGGTTGAACAATTTATTCACAGCTACTTTAGATTTTATCATATATGTTACTTTTCAAATAACTTTATATCTTTTTCTAATTTTTCCTTTCTTGATAAGGCTTCCAGATAATAATAATCAGCATAGTTTAATGGCACATCTATTTCACTTTCTCTGTTTTTGTTACCAGTGCTGCTATGAAGAATAAAGCCTTTATTTTGTCCTTTTGGTGACCTGTATTTTGCGTTTAAAGATTTAAGAATTTGATCAGCTGCCTGCTTGTATTTCTTTTGATTATTACTATAACAACTCAATTCGTATAAGGCGGAAGCCATAATTGCAGCCGATGATACATCACGAGGTTCATTTTCAAGATCTGCAACATCAAAATCCCAATATGGCACCATGTCATTGGGTAATTGAGGATGATTTAGAAGAAAGTTGGCGATTTTTTGTGCTTGATTAAGGTAAATCTTGTTTCCAGTTTCTCGAAAAATCATTACATATCCATATAAACCCCATGCCTGACCGGGTGATTTTTTGTTTTAATTGCATTGATTATAGTCATTATTGCTACATAACGGGTTACACCCTATGAAAGCTTCGCTTAAATACCAGGGTCTTATTGCAGCCTGTGGAATGAACTGCGGTCTGTGTATTGGTTACCTGCGGGAAAAAAAGCCGTGCGGCGGATGCTTTAAAATCGATGATCCGCATAAGCCAACGGGTTGCCGAAGCTGTAAAATCGTAAACTGTGAATACCTGGCAGCAACCGGATCCGGATTTTGTTATGAATGTGAAAAATACCCGTGCACACGATTAAAGAACCTTGATCAACGGTACAGGTCAAAATACGGCATGAGCATGATAGAAAACCTGGCGCATATCAAAACGCATGGTCTCGAGTCATTTCTGAAACATGAAGAGGAGCGGTGGAAATGCAGTGAATGTGGCGACGGATTGTGTGTACACAGGGATGTTTGCCTGAACTGTAAAGCCGATCCCAACCTGTCGGCGTAATCTAAGGCAGTAAAAAATTCTTGCCACCTACATGTGTTAGTGCAGAATGGGTAGTTTCCCATATATGGATTGCCATTATCTTCTGAAGGGGGCAATTAACAGGTAACCGTAAACCAGCTGATGATCGTAGACTCAGCCTTGGTAAAATAAATACTATTTTGTTCTACACACAGAATAAAAAAATAATAATATTGTTTTAAGTATAAAATAAAAAATGACTATATAATTTTATGCATATTTAGTGATTCAAATCACCAAAGAAGCACACAATTGGTGAATGCAGGCAAAAAGAAGGCATTATAGCGTGAAAATATTTTCGATCAGATCAGCGCCAGTCATAATGCAGCTAAAACAGTAACATTTATAACCATGAATAACCAAATCAACAAATACAGTAAAACGATCACGCAGGACGAGAGTCTGCCCGCCGCACAGGCAATGCTGCATGCGATCGGGATGAGTGAAAGCGACCAGCAGAAGGCACAGGTGGGCATCGTGAGTACCGGGTTCCAGGGGAATCCGTGCAACATGCACCTGAACGACCTTGCCACGCTGGTGAAAAAGGAAGTCGATGTGCAGGAGGACCTGTACGGACTGATCTTCCACACTATCGGGGTGAGCGACGGGATCACCAATGGTACCGAGGGAATGAAATATTCCCTCACTTCGCGTGAAGTGATTGCCGACTCGATCGAGACGGTGGTAAGTGCCCAGTTCTACGACGCCGTGATTCCCATTGTCGGGTGTGACAAGAATATGCCGGGTGCCATGATTGCGCTGGGCCGGCTCAACCGTCCCGCTATATTGATGTACGGGGGAACGGTGAAAAAGGGGCAGTGGAAAAACGAGGACCTGAACATTGTTTCGGCATTCGAAGCGTATGGCGAAAAGATCAGGGGGAAGATCTCGGATGAAGATTACAAGGGCATTATCCGGCACTGCATCCCCGGGGCCGGTGCCTGCGGGGGCATGTATACCGCCAATACCATGGCCGCCGCCATCGAATGCATGGGCATGAGTCTGCCTTATACCTCATCGAATCCCGCGGTCAGTGAGCAGAAGAACCAGGAGCCAGGAAACATTGCTAAAGCCATCCACAATTTACTTGTCAAGGATATCAAGCCGCGCGATATCATGACCCGATCCGCTTTTGAGAATGCTATTACGCTGATCATGGCCCTCGGAGGTTCCACCAATGCCGTTATCCACCTGCTTGCCATGGCAAAATCGGTGGATGTGCCCCTTACGATTGATGATTTCCAGGAGATCAGCAACCTCACCCCGCTGCTGGCCGACCTGAAGCCGAGCGGTGCATTTCTAATGGAGGACCTGCACAACATTGGCGGGATCCCCGGGGTGATGAAATACCTGCTGAATGAAGGACTGATTGATGGCAATTGCCTGACCGTGACGGGACAAACGATAGGAGAGAACCTCGAAAAAGTGCCGGACCTGTCCGCCGGTCAGCAGATCATCAGTACAAAAGAGCAGCCATTGAAGAAAAACGGGCACATCCAGGTGTTGTACGGGAACCTTGCCGAGCAGGGCGCCGTAGCCAAAATCACCGGTAAGGAGGGCGATTTGTTCAAAGGTCCGGCCCGGGTGTTTGACAATGAATTCGATGCCATCGAAGGGATCCGCACCAGGGTGCAGCCCGGGGAAGTCATCGTGATCCGATACAGCGGTCCGAAAGGCGCCCCCGGCATGCCCGAGATGCTCAAACCCACCGGCGCCGTGATGGGTGCCGGACTGGGGAAAGAGGTGGCGCTGATCACTGATGGACGGTTTTCGGGGGGCTCACATGGTTTCGTGGTGGGGCATATCTCTCCTGAAGCCTACGAAGGCGGACTGATCGGTTTGATACAGGACGGTGATATCATTACCATCGACATCAACAGGAACCGGATCGAAGCAGACCTTTCGGACCAGGAAATCGCTACCCGCAGGAAGTCATGGAAGCAGCCTGAAAACACATTGCCTCCC
>CAZOXI010000091.1:0-9058 GCA_964583445.1 uncultured Bacteroidaceae bacterium
TGGTTCTGACCCTGGCATTTATGGCCCTGGAGAGGATAAAAAAAACCTGAACAGTTAAAACAATGTAAACCTGGAGAGATCGGCTGTCTTATCGGCCTGAACAGAATTCCTGAAGTGAGATGCCTTCGGGAGAAAATCAAATTCAGTAGCGAACAACAACAATCGGTACATTTTAACAACCTTTTGATTGATCAGTGGTACCATGAGGATAACAGGGAAGAAAACGAACTGGTTATGGCAGAAAAAAGATCCAACCCCGCATCAAACTTAGCCAAATGACTGAACAAAAGCGTTATAATAAACTGAAAAACCGAAAGCATGATATTTATGAATGTGATCAAAATGATATGCTACAGGGCCGAATCTGCCGTTGCCTCACTTATATCTCCATATCTTGCCAATGCTGATAAACCAAACAGAAACCATATTTCCAGGTACAGAATTAAGGATGGTTTTTAAAATATCCGCTAACTTAGACTACGAAAAGTAAGGAGTTCTGAGATTAGGGATCGTATCTTCCCCTGAATGTTAAAGGATGCACAATACCAAAATTCTTATTATGGACCAGGAATTATGATATCGGATAAAGTGGCTGCAAGAATGCTGTCACTTATTAGTGAAAGAAACCAAGATTCTCCGAAATGCTCTAAAGCTGCATTACTACCAGAAACATTAATCTCTCAAATACCTTAGAATAATACATCTTAAGGTTTTTTTACTGCCTGACTGACGTACTTGTATAATAAAGCAGTCGGGCTTTGCTCTCGATCATTATGATCCTAACGACTCTATTGCCAGACGTCAAAGTCTACCAATCAAACCGAAAAGTACACATCTGTTGTTGACGGAAATTCGTTCTGAAACGATTTCCATTGAGTTTTAAAGGTTTAATAATGGTCTCTACATGGGTTGCAGACTGCGCTAAAACAGGCGAACTATCGAATGTAAACAGTGGATCTGCAAGATCCTTCATGTTCCAAAACCTTAAAATTGTTCCTCCTTCCTCCCCGGGCTTCAAGCTCCACAAAAGGACATCAGAATCTGTTGAAGAAAATAAACTGTATTTCGTTTCGGGCATTTCGGCATCCCGATCCCCTGTAACCAGCCCGGCCACCAATGGATTCTGATGATCAAGCGCAAACTGCATCGACTCAGTCTGGTCAAAAGATCCATTCCTCGGAAGCAGGGAAAATCTTACAGTGAACACAGAGTCACCGCCCACATTGTATATACCCCGTTTATCATCCACCATGCCTCCGATAAATGCATGAATTGTAGAGGAGGATTCGTCCAGAAATGTAGGTTTACTCTCTCCAAGCTTGAAAAATGAGCAATCGGCATTGGATAAAACCATACCCCCAACATCATCTCCGATCCACAAAAAATGATTAAAGGAGAGGTGATCATAACGTGCTTTGGCTTCAGCATAATGACCTCCATTGGAATGAAGCTTTGCCTGAATCACCGCTCCCACCTCCTCATGCCAAACCGAGGGAAGATCCATATTAAAGTCGAAAGTTACATAGAGGGGGTCATGAAAATTTTCTTTTACAGTGTGGTCAATTTCAATTCGCGGGTCATCTGCATATAAAGATACCAGGGTCATATGCTTTACAGGATCTGACGATTCAAATCTGAGCTGGAGGAGCTTTGAATTTTGCTGTTCCACGGTCATCTTGCCATCCGGTGAAGCCGGCATCTGATAAGGCAGTGTCTCAGAATGCTCCAGTGTACCCGGACTGATCCTGTTGAGCACCTCTCCAGACCACTCCCTGCCTGTCTTTTTCTCGATCAGCGAAGTTATGGCTCCATCCGGTTCAAATAATATTTTGTAAAATGGTGTTTCTACCATTCCTTCTGATACATGAAAGGCAGATGCAGAAACAAGAACAGGATCATCATCCTCCCATTCAAAAACCTCGTACCCCACCTCAGGAATCTCGTCAGCCAGGATGTATGCTTTCGCTGCCTCACCTTCGCCATACCGGTAAACCTGGTGAATGACATCCGTATCAAGGTTTCTCATCATTCCTTTAGCTTCAGGGAGACCTTCCAGTAAAACAATCCCGCTCCGACTAAAATTTAGGGCATTGAATACATAGAAGCGGGTTTTTTTCTTCTTTACTGGTATCATCATACCCAAGTCTGCAGCGCTTCGTGTATAAAGACTGTCGACATAACGGGTCACCTTCTCCTGTTGTCTTCTTGCCCAGTCAGCAAAATCATCCCTCGATACCCATGGACCATCGGCCGTCCAACCATGCAGTCCATAAACACTCAACCCATAGTAGAAATCCTCTTTCAACGGATCAAGATCATGATACCTTTCAGGAAACGAACGGCAAGTCAGGGCGGCCATGGCCTCTGCATTCCTCAGTTTTTCCAGCGACCTTCTCAACTTAGAACTTACCCCTGGCATAGTGGCAGGATAGAGATCCCATTCATTACCGTAAGATAGTGTTTCGGAAGGCAGAATATCCCCGTATGTTGATTCAAAGTCATGAAAAAAATCCATTTCATTGGAGAGGATCACCTGAGTGCCCGGAAGGGTACGGTGTTTTACCAAAGCATGTACATCAATACTGAAATTCCGGCCATTGTCCCACCCCTTGCTAAATGCACCAGCGATCCGATAAGGGTAACGGTCACTTCCACACAATTCGTCCATCTGCCGGATAGCAACCGAAGGCTCCAGCATCTCGGAATAGCCTCCCAGTTCAGCATTGGGGCCATACATGGAATACCATTTCATCAGGATTCGGCTGCCATCAAGACCAGTATACCAATATATCTCATAATCCCGGTCCCCCTTTACATTAATTTTGGTGGCACAGTTGCATACTCCTTTCCAGCTATATTTTGCTCCGGTACCAGCCCACAAAGAAGCCAGCCCAAGTGGAATTGTAGAACTCTCAATTGCAGTGCCCAGCTCAATATCAATGCCGTATGTTCGCTCAAGGTAACCGGCATAGTAAAAGCTCCGGAGAATCCACTCCGGTGTAAATCCACCGTATGTAGCCAAAGTGAAGTTGTAGGGCACACTTGCCTGTCCGGCCTTGTATTGATCCATCAACCTTTTAAAGAACACTGAATCATAATTCTTTTCCAGTGTATAAAGGTTCCATGCCGCATCATAATTCCATTTGCTACGGTATGCATACTCCCGAGAGGCAGTTCTTTCACCGAAAGCAAGATAAAAGTCTGCCATTTCATAAGTCCATTTTGTCCACTGCTCCTCAGTTCCGTTCCACATCAGATCTGTATGCGTATCATTGGCCAGGTAGAGGCGCTTCAAGGGAACCTCCTGGGCCTCTGCTGAGAACGCTACGAAAAAAACAAAAAGGACTGATACAATAGTGTATTTCATAACTGAATCTTATATAATGAGTTAGAAAGCAGGATCGGGAACCACCACATCTCCAATGGCAAAAGGAATTAATTCCCAACTGTTCAACGGAGTCTGCTCCTCCCTGTGCAAGTATCGCCTTATTGCTTCCATCACGATGGGCTCGGAGGAGTCTACAACCAAACTGTAGGTAGTTTGGTTAAGGAACTCAGCAGTTATCTCCGGATCCGATCCTGGCTCATAGACTCTAATACAATGAGGGTCGACAGAAAGCTCTTTATACAGGGTCTTCTCCTTATAAACCATTTTTAATGATAACTTAACGGTTTCACTACCCGGGTTTAGAAAAATAAACCAATCCCGGTCGTCTGCATTGTCTTTATAAAGTTTCAAATGACCATCAGGCAAGACCCATTTGGTCTCCCTTTCAGAAAGAGGTCCCGGATGTGCCATGCGCGAAAGACCCACACTCCGAAAAAGATCACCACCAAATTTCTCTCCATCTTCTGTTGAAGAGAATTGCGGAATAATCTCCACATCCGATACGATCTTTACACCAAAAGCAGTGTGGCCGGATAGCAGCTTCAGATATTCAGGTCTATGAAAAGCACTGACATTAACACGTCCGGGAGCCAGCATAAAATCTTTCTCCAGTGTGGATCCATCCTCAAAATAAAAAGTGAATTTACCTTTTCCTTCCTTGTTGGTAAGATTGAACAGACAGGGCCATTCATTTCGCTTAAAATTGACACCGTGTACGGACTCACCCTTGGGAAATGATTCTGAGGCAACCATGCAAAACGGAACATACCACTCTTTATAGCTTGGCTGACCAACGGGAGCTTGTGCAAAAAGAATTGTTCCGAAAATCAACAAAGCATTGAAACAAAAGATTCGTTTCATTTTCAAAGTATTAATAGTTTTCATCTGTTATTATTTTTTTTAATTGTCAAATGGAACTTTCCATGCCTATATAATGATAGTCATGTGTATCTATTACCTATTTGGTCATTGATATTATTAAATAGTCAAGTATTCTTTAATCAATTTACTGCTATTTAGTCTTTTAGACACCTCACTGAAAATCCTGCATCCTTCCGGTGTGCATCCCGGTACGATTCAATATCTTTGCTGGGAATGATCCTTCCGAAAGCTTTCTCATCAATAGGTGCGGTACTGGTCCAATAGTAGGCGTCATGTTTATAATCGCCAAACTTTCCGGTAACATATCGGAGTCCTCCCGGTACTGCATTAAATCCCGATTTTCCAAAATCAGGATTCTGCTTCAACCGGCCATCAACCCACAGATCTGCATTACCAGCCATCATACAACCTTCATTTGTCCCTCTCAATTGTCTCTTATCAGCCTCATCACGACTCATTCCAAGATACATCTCAAGTTGTTTAAACTCTTCATCACTGGGAACATGCCAACCTTCCGGGCATACTCCTTGTATCTTCGATAATTTGGCAGGCTCACCAGGGATAGAATTTGTTGCTGCCGGCCAGGTATACAATGCTCCATACGTCTCAACAAATGAAACACTATCATTATGCAGCCAACTATATGCCTTGTCCACGGTAGACAGACTTTCCCATTCATTCGTTTCAGTGATCAGGGGAATGCGGGTGCCGTCTGAATATCGCGTAGCACGCATATTTTGAACCATCCAGACCTGTTCGCCTATCTGAACAGTGTTATAAACATTCCCATCAATATCCTTTACTTTTTGTTGAGACTGAACCATGGAAAACATTCCCAACATAATAATTATCAAAGACCATTTCATAATTTTCAGCTTTTTTTTAGTTAAGTAATATTAGTATTGAGATAGGATACTGATTGGAATATAATGAGATACCAACCTAACACTGATCTCACTTTTTCAATAAATAAATAAAAATAGAGCTAAATGATATATCACTCAGGGTGCAACAAAGCTTAAAAAGGGGGGTGAATGAATCCTGTTGCTATTAGGTTCTGCAGATTTCATTCTGAAAATAATATAGTTGAGAAATCTGATAAAATGTACCTAAAACCGTTCCATGCATATTATCAGATTGAACTTTGTAAACAAAATTGTCAGAGAAAATAAATATAAATCATTTCGGGGGGGGAATGTTCCCAAAACAAGGGTGATAAATTATTACAAAAAATACTTTGAGAGACAAAATAGATTTGATAATCAATTAATTGGTTTTAAAAATACAGAACTGGAACCATATCCTTCATTATTAAGTATCCTCATAGTATAAAAGGATATTTTTTATATTGTTCCTGCATAATACGAGTTGCGAGCTACTTATTAAACATATTGTTTCCTTCAAATAATACTTTAAAATGAACAGATTGCCTGATAAATATTGTACACAGGCTATTGGAATAGATATTGGAGGCACCTTTACCAAAGCAGGCTTGGTTGATCTTGAAACAGGATCGGTTATAAAGTCACACAGAGTACCCACCGAGAAGCAGGATCCCTCCATTTTCATCTCCTCACTAACGAACCTGATACAGATGCTCCGTTGTGAGCAGACCGGATCAGAAATGTCATTAAAAGGTGTTGGCGTGGGGGTTTCCAGCTTTGTTTCCTCTGAAGGGGTAGTTGATTCCACCTATGGTTTTCAGGAATTCATGGAAGATTATCCGCTGGTATCTCTGATAGAAGAACAAACCCATCTTCCATGCAGGGCAGATAACGATGCCAGAATAGTTGCTCTTGGGGAAGCTTTATTCGGAGCAGGGAAAGGGTATGAAAGGGTGCTGGTATTGACGCTCGGAACAGGGCTTGGAGTTGGATTTGTATCAGAAGGAAAGTTTGAATCCCCACTGGCTTTTGGTCATATGGCAGGTCATATGCATGTTGGACTGCCTGAAGTAACCTGCTATTGTGGAAAAAAAGGATGTCTTGAAGCCCTTGTTTCTGCAACCGGGATCAAAAACGCTGCGTTGAAGCATAAATGGCCAGAACTTCGACCTGACATCCCGGTAGAAGTCCCGGCTATATTCCAGGCTGAAGAAAACGGTGATCCATTGGCTATCATTATTGTAAATCAGTTCATCGAATACCTCAGAATGGGTATCAGCAATTATATTAATCTGTTCGCGCCGGATGTCATCGTGATCGGTGGTGGTGTTGCAAAAGGTTTGGGGCCTTATCTCGACCGGCTTACAGAAATCAGTACACTTAAACCTTATAAAAAATATAAGGTACAGTTGCATCTCAGCTCGCTTGGCGATCAGGCGGGAATACTGGGCAGTGCTGCCCTCTTTAACGATTAAAAAAATAGCATGTACCAATTTGTCAAAACACTTTTCAGAGAAAAAAAATGGTTAATCTTTGCCATTGCTGCAGCACTTTGCTGGGGTATTTGGGGAATCCTGGCAAAATTCATTTCCAATGATATCAGCCCTTACCTCAACCACCTGATGTTCACTGTCGGGATGCTTTTTACCCTTCCCATTGTCATCCCCAGGTGCAGAAGAAGCCAACTAAACTTAAAAGGAGTGCTATGGGGCCTGGTGGCAGGGATACTCGCGATAACAGGAAATATAGCCGTCTACCAGTCATTCGGCACCGGAGGGCTGGCGGCAGTAGTGATCCCGGTTACGAACCTTTATCCGCTGGTAACCATACTGATAGCCGTTCTGGTACTCAAAGAAAAAATGCACTGGCTCAACGGAATCGGTATACTTATCGTTGTTCCGGCCATTATCATCCTCTCCGGGGAGACCCAGATTTTCTCTGATCCCAAAGCCTTTTTTGAAGGACTGGGACTGAAAGTCTGGCTGTTGTTCGCACTTGTAGCACTCGTGTTCTGGGGACTGTTCAGCGCTGCGCAAAAGGTTACCACAAACCACATTTCTGCCGAATGGTCTTACCTCACGTTCATCTTTTCATCAATTTTGATATCATTGGGCTTTCTTATCGCAGGACTGATCGAAACAGGCTTCAATGGCAACACATTCATGATCGGAAGTCTCGCGGGAATGCTAAATGGACTGGGAGTGCTGGCTGCTTTCTCCGCTTATAGAAATGAAGGAAAGGCCTCGCTGGTCACTACCATCGCCGGAGCCCTTCAGCCTGTCTTTACAATTTTTCTGGCTATTATTTTTCTCGGGGAAAGACTCACGCCTATTGAACTGTTCGGCATCGCTCTTGCAATCCTGGCCTCCCTTTTCCTCTCTGTTGAGAAAAAAGATAAGATAAATTAACTGACATCACTAAACTACATGAACGAAATGATCAATAAAATGCTTCAGGAACTACGTGAGATCCCCGATCGTGCCTTTGACTTTCTGGAAAAAACGGATGAATACCGCCTGCCAGAGGGGATTCCTTATTTGGGGATGGGCTCCTCATACTTTGCGCCACTGGCTTTCAAATACATGGATTTTCACCTGTTTCCCGAAATCGCCTCAGAGTTCTTCTATTACCGCCGATCCGGATCTTCCCTGCCAACCGGGGTCATCCTCTCCCAGTCGGGGCAAAGCAGTGAAGCGCTCTGGTGTACCCGGTTGCTGGATCAATATATTGCTATTACGAACGACCCTGACAGTGACCTTGCTAAGGGCACTGGAATACAATCTCATATTAACATCCGGGCAGGAAAAGAAGAATTTTCTGCATCAAAAACCTATATCAATACCCTGTTGTCGTTGTTCAAAGGATACGGTGTGGATTCTTCAAATGCTGCCCTTCTTCTGAAAGAACAGATGGATTCATATGAAGCAAAGGGAAAAGAGATGGCGGAGGAAGTTTATTATCTTCTCAACAATCGCAACATTCATGGTATTTATCTCACCGGCAGCGGACCCAATATTGCAACTGCATTAGAAGCTTCACTCATCCTTACTGAAAGTACTAAGCGCACATTCACCGGCCTGCCGATGGCCCAATACGACCATGGCCCAAAGGAGTCTTCCTCTGAAAGTATTGTGATCCAGATCCTTGCGAAAGGCCCTGCCTATGAGCGCACCATCAGTCTTGGAGAAACCATTCGCAAAGCCGGGGCCAGGGTGCTTACTGTTGAGGAACCCGGTATTGATGAACACTTTTCTATCCTTCACAACATTGTACCATTCAATTTTATGGCGTGTTACATGGCAGATATGTTAGGAATTAAGGATACCTTCGTTATAGGAGGAAAAATCACCGAATCCGATAATCTCCATTAAACTCCCTTCCGACCCTTATATACGTGAAAAAAGCCTTAAGTATAAAAAATATGTTATCCTCAAAGCGTATCACTTACATAGGCGACTGGGTATTCTATTCCGGACCAAATTTTATTGAAAGCCCTTTCGAAACAATGTCCAAAGACTGCCAACTGAAGTTCCTGGGAAAGCCTGTAACCGATGCGCTTGAAGCTGCAAGCGCCACGGTCGTAGCACACAGCAACTGGGATCTCTATCATTTTTCGGACAGCGAATTCAGATCACTCATCGACGCAAGTGATGTGATCATCCTTAGCGATGTGGAAGCCCGTTGTTTTCATCTCAACCCTGCATTTTTTGAAAGGAAAACGAACGATCATGGTTACATTACTTTCCCCGACCGTTTAAAATATCTTGCAGCAGCTATTGAAGGGGGCAAGGGGTTGATCTACCTGGGAGGCTGGCTCAGCTTTTCGGGTCACATGGAAAAAGGCGGCTGGCGTAGAAGCCCGGTAGCAGACTGGCTTCCTTTCGAATGCCTGACCGGTGAAGAC
>CAZOXI010000092.1:0-9055 GCA_964583445.1 uncultured Bacteroidaceae bacterium
TCCGCAGCCAGATCGTAATTGTCATAAATTGAATTCCCCTGCTGGTCTGTTTGTAATGCATCCACATAATAAGGCTGGTAATCCAACCCTTCAAAAACGCATTTGCCTAATGCAGTAGAAAATACTTCCTCAGAAGGGTTTACATATTCTTCCCAATCAGAAAGTGATTCAAACAGTACTACAGAAACATCTTCAACAGGATATTCCTCGAAATATTCAAGAACCGTAATCCGCAATGCACTATTGATAACTGCGGCCACTTCAATGGTTTTGCTTAAAGACTCCATCTCGTCGCCCGCTCCATAGGCTGTAAGGGTAACGGTATAAGTGCCCGGATCATCGTAGCTGTAAACCGGGGAAGCAAACTCTGAAGTATATCCATCACCAAAATCCCATAAATAATCAACGCCATCATCCGATGTATTGTAAAATTCCACCTGCTCACCGACAAACACAACATCTGTCTCATAAGCTACCGGACCATCCTCTCCGGGTAAATCCGTATACACTGTAAAATCAGCAACCGGCTGAACAGAAGTGACAGTGATGGTTGCCTGGGCTACGTCCATTCCACCTCGCTTTCCAAATGCTTTTAGCTGAACAGTGTATGTTCCACAGACATATATTTATGCTTCGGTTCGTAAACAGAGGAAAAAGTCCCGTCTCCGAAACTCCATTCGAAAGAGGTTGCATCCATGGATAGATTTTCAAAATTAACATCCTCGCCAGTACTCACATTTGCTGGTGTAAATGCAAAGTTAGCTACTGGATCACTTGTACACCCTGTAAGGATCAGGGCCAGGACTGCCGATATTGTAATTAATTTTTTCATGACCGTATTTTTAGAGGTTATTACAGAGGCAACATGTATGCTGTTGTCTCCCCTGTTAAATAATTAGTTACTTTAACTATTGGAATCCAAATTACATGCCAAAATAACCGTATTGGATAATTTATACTAATTTATTTCCTTTACAGGGAACCAAAAACAATTACGAATGTATCAGAAAAATCTACCAAGCGCAGTTCTTTTAAGCATCCTCCTGCTCTCCGGCACCATGCTTTCCGGACAGTCTGAAAAAATCACCCTGGAAAAGATATATCGTGGTCAGACCTTTTCATCCAGGTCGGTCAGGGGCATCAACTCCATGAATGATGGAAAACACTATTCGGTTAACAACCGTGGCACAAGCATCGATATCCACAGGTACAAAGACGGGGAAAAGATCTCAACGATATTCAATGTCAAGGACCATGAAGAAATCAATGGTTTTAATAATTACACATTTAGTGCTGATGAGCAATTGATCCTTCTGACGACCAAATCAGAGCCCATTTACAGGCGTTCATTCAGGGCTGAATATTACCTCTATGATGTAAGGAAAAATAGCCTGCAACCACTCTCAAAAAACGGAAAGCAACAACTTGCGACCCTTTCTTCCGACAACCGGCATGCTGCTTTCGTAAGAGAGAACAATATCTACCTGGTTGACATCAAAACGATGACCGAGCGACAGGTTACTTTCGATGGGAAAAAGAATGAGATCATCAATGGTGCTCCTGACTGGGTGTATGAAGAAGAATTTGGATTTGCGGATGGTTTTAAGTGGTCGCCTGACGGGAAGCGCATCGCCTTTTACAGGTTTGATGAAAGAAAGGTCAGGGAGTTTTTTATGACCATCTTCGGGGATCTGTACCCCGAAGCCTATGAATTCAAGTATCCAAAAGCCGGGGAGCAGAATAGTGATGTTACCATTCATGTATATGAGCTGGAGTCAGGGTTGACCACTGAAATGGACGTAAGCACGGACGAAGAATTTTACATACCAAGGATCAAATGGACCCATGATCCGGAGATATTGAGTGTAATCTGGCTCAACAGGCTGCAAAACCATGTAAAAGTGCTTCACGCCAATGCGGTGGATGGAAGTGCGGAGAGTGTTTACGAAGAGAAGAATGAAAAATACATTTCCGAGGCAACAGATGACATGGTCACCTACCTCCCGGACAATGCGTCATTTTTACTTATCAGTGAAAAAGACGGCTACTTTCATTTCTACAGGCACAATTTTATTAACGGAATTACCACCCCGGTAACCACTGGCGATTATGATATTTCAGACCTGGTTGGCGTGGACCAGGCCAGAGAATTACTCTATTACACCTCTTATGAAGTGGATCCAACCCAGGTCCATCTGTACTCAATCAGTCTTGACGGATCCGATAAAAAAAAGATCTCGCTGGGACCAGGATCATATGATGCCAGTTTCAGTAATACCTATGAATACTACATCCTGAGTTATTCAAGTGCAAACACGCCTCCAGCTTATGAATTGTACAACAGGAAAGGGAAGCTGATCAGGGTACTTGAGGACAATGCAAAATTAAAGCAATCTGCCGAGGACCACGGCTTTGCCCGGGTTGAATTCATGAAAGTACCTACCAAAAGCGGACAATTGCTCAATGGCTATATGATTCAACCGGCGGATTTCAACCCGGAAAAGAAATACCCTTTGTTCGTCTATGTATACGGTGGGCCGGAATCACAAAACGTCGTTGAGGAATGGAACAGGCGTACCCCGTGGTTCCAAATGCTCGTGCAGGAAGGATACATTGTCGCCTGCGTAGACAATCGCGGCACCAACGGTCGTGGCGAGGCATTCAGAAAATCGACCTATATGCAATTGGGCAAACTTGAGACCATCGACCAGGTCGAGGCAGCAACCTACCTGGGAGAATTGCCCTATATAGACAAAGAGCGGATCGGCATGTTTGGCTGGAGCTACGGGGGATTCATGACCAGTCTCTGCCTGACCAAGGGAAATGCTCTTTTTAAAATGGGCATTGCAGTGGCACCTGTAACCAACTGGCGTTATTATGATACAATATATACGGAACGTTTTATGCGCACGCCGAGTGAGAACCCGGAAGGTTATGATAACAATTCCCCAATCAACTTTGCCAACCAGCTGCAGGGGAAATTGCTGTTGATACATGGTACTGCTGATGATAATGTACATTATCAGAACAGTATTGATTTTGTTTCTGCACTGGTAGAGGCTGACAAACAGTTTGAAATGCAATTCTATCCCAATAAAAACCATAGCATTTCTGGGGAGAATACTGACTATCACCTGTACAAGAGAATGACTGAATTTATCCTGGAAAATCTTTGATACTGCAGCCCGTAGAATGAATGAGCAGGTAACAAATTATAATGTAACCGACTGGCTTCCTACGACTCCAAAAGAGTTGAAAGCCAGGGAATGGGATAATCTGGATGTGATTCTCTTTTCCGGGGATGCTTACATCGATCATCCCTCGTTCGGCATACCTGTGATTGGCAGAGTGCTTGAGGATGCCGGGTTCAGGGTCGGTATCATCCCCCAGCCGAATTGGCAGGACGATCTCCGCGATTTCACTAAGCTGGGAAGACCCAGGCTTTTCTTCGGTGTCTCGGCCGGTGCAATGGATTCTATGGTCAACCATTACACTGCCCGCAAAAGGAGGAGATCAACAGATGCCTACACGCCGGGGAATGTCAGTGGGTTCCGTCCGGATTATTCCAGCAAGGTGTATACTGCTGCACTTAAAAGATTATTCCCGGATGTCCCGGTGATACTGGGAGGTGTGGAAGCCTCCCTGCGCAGGCTCACGCATTATGACTACTGGAAAGATCAACTGGAGAAAAGCTTGCTCCCGGATTCCGGTGCAGATATGATCGTATATGGAATGGGAGAAGCGTCCATTCTCCAGCTCGCCAGGCTAATGGATAAAGGCGTTCCTTTCAACCAGATCACCAACCTGAAACAAACTGTAGTGTCGCGGAGTAAAACAGAGCGTAATGCAATACTTGCCAGGCAACACTATGTTGAATTGCACAGCCACGCGGCTTGCCTTGCTGATAAGAAAAAATACGCTGAAAACTTTGCCACCATCGAGATCGCATCCAATATGACACATCCTGATGTGATCATCCAGGAGTGTGGTGACCAGGTGGTGATTGTTAATCCCCCGACCCCGTTGCTGACAGAAAAACAGCTCGACCGGATCTATGATTTACCGTACACGCGACGACCCCATCCCAGGTACAGGAAAAAACCACCTATCCCGGCCTACGAGATGATCCGGCACTCGATCAATACCCACCGGGGCTGTTTCGGGGGATGCAGTTTCTGCACGATCTCCGCCCACCAGGGAAAATTTATTCAGAGCAGGAGTGAAACTTCAATTTTAAAGGAAGTTCAGAAAATCACCGGGATGGAAGATTTCAAAGGATACATCAGCGACCTGGGCGGTCCCTCGGCCAATATGTACAGAATGAAGGGAAAGAACCAGAAGATGTGTGATGTTTGTCAGCGCCCCTCATGTCTGCACCCCTCCATATGCAAGAACCTGGATACTGACCATACACCAATGACAAATTTATATAAGAAAGCTACCGGTATTCAAGGTGTGAAAAAAGTGACGGTTGGAAGTGGCATCAGGTATGATTTCCTTGCCCAGGAAGAGGAAAAAAACCACTTCAGGGAATATTTCAGCAATATCGTCAAACACCATGTCTCCGGGAGGCTGAAAGTTGCCCCTGAGCATACCGATCCAGAAATCCTGGATGTCATGCGAAAACCGGACTTCAGCCTGTTCAGGGAGCTGACCAGCGAATTTAACCGGATCAACCAGGAGGTAGGCTTGAAGCAGCAGATCATTCCCTATTTCATTTCAAGCCATCCGCACTGCACTCCGGAGGAGATGGCAGAACTTGCCGTGCTGACGAAGGATGATGGATTCAGGCTTGAACAGGTGCAGGACTTCACCCCTACTCCCATGACGCTGGCAACGGTAATGTACCATTCGGGTTATGATCCCTATACACTTGAAAAAGTTATTTCCGCCAGGTCAGTGCAGGAAAAATCAAGACAGGTAATGTTCTTTTTCTGGTATAAGAAAGAGTACCGCAAACAGATCAGGGAATCCTTACTTCAGATGGGAAGAGCGGACCTAATCCCAAAACTTCTTGATCGAAAGTAAATTACAGTCGATCTGTTTTACAATTACACCTGGTCAAAACGCTGACTGTCTTTACTTGTAGTTATTGATATTTCCCTGTTCCGGTAATTTGTTCTCTTCCTTTTACAATATCCCGGAGACTGGCCAGGAAAGATAAGTTTATTTGATTCTGCCTGATTTTTACTAAATTTGCGCTTTGCAAAAAAACCGAGCATAGATGATGATAAATATTAGATTTCCGGACCAGTCGGTGCGAACATTTGAAGAAGGGACGACCGGACTCGAAATAGCCAAATCACTGAGCAACAGCCTGGCCAGGGAAGTGCTGGCCGTTTCTGTGAATGACCAGGTGTGGGATCTCACAAGACCGATCAGGGAAGATGCAGATATCAGGCTCCACAAATGGGATGACGATGAGGCGAAGCATGCCTTCTGGCACTCCTCTGCACACCTGATGGCTGAAGCGATTGAAACCCTGTATCCCGGAACCAAATTTGGAATCGGCCCTACCATTGAAAATGGATTTTACTATGACGTTGATACGGGAGATGATGTAGTGATCACTGATGCTAATCTGCCACGCATTGAAAAAAAGATGAAAGAGCTGGCATCACAAAAGCAGCCGTTCCTGCGTGAGGAAATAAGCAAGCAGAATGCACTGAAACTATTTGAAAGTAAAGGAGATGAGTATAAGACTGAACTCATATCTGACCTGGAGGACGGGACCATTTCGCTGTATAAACAGGGTAGTTTTACTGATCTCTGCCGTGGTCCGCACCTTCCGGATACCAAGCCCATCAAGGCGATCAAGCTGCTCAGCGTTGCAGGTGCCTACTGGCGGGGTGATGAGAAAAGAAAGCAATTGACACGGATTTACGGGATCACCTTTCCAAAGCAATCCATGTTGGAGGACTTTCTCGACAAACTTGAAAAAGCAAAAGAAAGGGACCACAGGAAGGTAGGTAAAGAGCTTGAGCTGTTTACTTTTTCCCAACGCGTTGGCCAGGGCCTGCCGCTCTGGCTGCCTAAGGGCGCACAGCTGAGAGAGCGCCTTGAGAACTTCCTGAAAAGTGTGCAGCGTCAGCATGGATACGATCAGGTGATCACTCCGCATATTGGTCAGAAAGAGCTTTACGTCACATCCGGACATTATGAAAAGTACGGAAAGGATAGTTTTCAGCCCATCGGTACACCCCAGGAGGGTGAAGAATTTTTGCTGAAACCAATGAACTGTCCACACCATTGCGAGATTTACAGGTCCAAACCACACTCCTACCGGGACCTGCCTGTAAGAATGGCTGAATTTGGCACCGTATACAGGTACGAGAAAAGCGGCGAACTGCATGGACTCACCAGGGTTCGCGGGTTCACGCAGGACGATGCACACATTTTTTGTCGCCCGGACCAGTTGAAGGAAGAATTCATCAAGGTGATCGATATCATTCATCACATATTCAAAGCGCTGGACTTCAGTGACTTCGTTACACAGATTTCCCTGCGGGACAAAGAGGACAAGGAAAAATATATTGGTAGCGATGAGAACTGGGAAAAGGCCGAGCAGGCAATCATAGAAGCAGCTGAGGAGAAAGGGCTTGAAACCACTGTTGAATACGGGGAAGCCGCATTCTATGGGCCCAAACTTGACTTCATGGTGCGGGATGCCATCGGGCGAAAATGGCAACTGGGAACCATACAGGTAGATTATAACCTCCCGGACCGGTTTGACCTTGAGTATATTGGGGCGGATAACGAAAAACACAGACCCATTATGATCCACCGTGCACCTTTTGGAAGCATGGAAAGGTTTGTTGCAGTGCTTATTGAACATACAGGAGGCAAATTTCCGCTATGGCTCTCGCCTGACCAGGCCATTATCCTGCCAATCAGCGAAAAATACCATGATTATGCAGAAAAAGTTTCAAATTTCCTAAATAATTACGATATTCGCACCCTGATTGACGAGAGGAGTGAAAAAATAGGTAAGAAGATAAGGGATAGCGAGTTAAAGCGCATACCTTACCTGCTCATCGTAGGCGAAAAAGAGGCAGATAGCAATACTGTTTCCGTCAGGAGGCAGGGAGAGGGTGATAAAGGCGCAATGAGCCTCGAAGCGTTTGCTGAATTTATTTCACAGGAAGTGGAAGATCAGTTGTCCTCAATTGACACCATTTAATAACCTCAAAATTTAAATTTTTTTTATGGCCAGACCTGGTGGCAGAAATTTTAGAAGAGACCGTAGACCGGAACCACAACACAAAGTAAATGAGCGTATTCGCGCTGCACAAGTGCGCGTTGTCGGTGAAAACGTATCAGAACCCGGAGTATATTCCCTCTCGGAAGCGCTTAAAATCGCTGATGAACTCGACATGGACCTGGTCGAAATCTCTCCGAATGCTGACCCTCCTGTATGCAGGGTAGTTGATTATCAGAAATTTCTGTATCAACAAAAGAAAAAGCAGAAAGAGATGAAGGCCAAAACCACGAAGATCGTGGTTAAAGAAATACGTTTTGGTCCGAACACTGATGACCATGATTATGAATTTAAAATGAAACATGCGCAAAAGTTCCTGGAAGACGGAGCAAAGGTGAAGGCGTTTGTTTTCTTTAAAGGCCGAACCATCCTGTTCAAGGAGAAGGGAGAAATCCTGCTCCTCAGGCTGGCACAGGACCTGGAAGATGTTGCGAAAGTTGAGCAGCTTCCAAGGCTGGAAGGAAAAAGGATGACCATGTTCCTTACTCCCAAAGCAAAAACCAAGAAGTAGACATAGTAATTTGAACAGTTAATATATTTTGAAATGCCAAAGATGAAAACCAATCCGGGAGCAAAAAAACGTTTTTCGCTTACCGGAACAGGAAAAATCAAAAGAAAGCATGCTTATAAGAGTCATATCCTGACTAAAAAATCTAAGAAGCGCAAAAGGAACCTGACCGCATTTGGTGAGGTACATTCCGCTGACAAGAAGAATATTAAGCAGCTGCTTGCAATGAAGTAAGATTACATTATTGAAGGTAATTGAGTGATTAACCAGGATGCCTGGCAAAAAAGTTCCGTAACATAAAGGACGCCGCCATCCAAAAAACAGAAATGAAATGCCAAGATCAGTAAATGCTGTAGCAGCAAGACAGAAAAGGAAAAAGGTTCTCAAGAGAACCAGGGGTTACTGGGGTAGAAGAAAAAACGTCTGGACAGTAGCCAAGAATGCACACGAAAAAGGATTGCAATACGCCTATCGTGACCGCCGCAAGAAAAAAGCAGAATTCCGTGCACTGTGGATCCAGCGGATCAATGCAGCCGTACGCGAATATGATATGTCCTATTCAGAATTCATGCACAAACTTAAGAGCAATGGTATCGATATCAACCGCAAAGTCCTTGCAGACCTTGCAATGAACGATCCCAAAACTTTTGAATCGATTGTAAAAAAAGTAAAATAGATTTTCTATGATACTGACAAAAAGAGGCTGTCTCAAAAGGTCGAGACAGCCTCTTTTTATTCGTACCCCCATGAAAGCCTTTCCAGATATTCAATTCTCAGCGGCTTAACTTTTCTTTTGAGACATCCTCTTTTTTTGTGCCTGATCGATAAACACTGATCGTCTTTTTTTGGGCGGTCCATTTATATTACTTTTACATCCTAAACCACATCAAATGAGATTAGCTATAATCGGATATGGAAAAATGGGGCGGGAAATAGCCACCATTGCCCGGGAGCGCGGGCACTCTATCGACCTTATTATTGATGAAGAAAACACCTCAGATCTGAATTCAGAAAACCTGAGCAGGATTGATGCAGCCATTGAATTCTCCAGTCCGGACGCAGCCTTCAATAATATCCTCACCTGTCTGAAGGAGCATACTCCCGTCGTATCCGGAACCACCGGCTGGCTGGATCGGTGGGATGAAATCGAAAAGGCATGTGAAACACATTCCGGTGCTTTCTTTTACGCCTCCAACTTCAGCATCGGGGTAAATATACTCTTTGCGATCAACTCAAAACTTGCTGAAATTATGCACGGGTTTCCTCAATATGATGTAAGCCTGGAAGAG
>CAZOXI010000093.1:0-9020 GCA_964583445.1 uncultured Bacteroidaceae bacterium
CATGCCTCCCGAAAGTTTGTTGGCCATCCGGTTCCTGAATGCATACAATCCCACGCTGGTCAGCATTTCATCGATCCGCTCCCTGCGTTCCCTGCGGTTGTTCATACCCCCGAGCCGGGCTGCGTAATCGAGGAATTCCCATGACCTGAGTCTTGTGAAGAAACGGAAGTCCTGGGGCAGATAGCCCACCATGCGGCGGACCTCTCTGCGGTGTGTGTTGATGTCCATGCCGTCTATCTTTACCTCCCCGGAAGTAGCCTGCATCAGGGTGACCAGGATCCGCATGAGTGTTGATTTCCCGGCACCATTGGGTCCGAGCAGTCCGAACATACCATTCCCGATGGTGAGGTTGATATTATCCAATGCCTTGAATCCCCCGGGGTAGGTCTTGTCAAGATTATTGATCTGGATCTTCAAAATTAAACCGTGTTAGAGGAGTTGCGGATTATTGTCTTTTGACTGTGATCAGCACATATAGTTTAAAACCGGAACCAATAAATTTAAAAAAAATAGAACTGCAACAGGTGTATGCTTTCAGAAAAATATAATATTCCGTCGCTCATATCCGGTCAGGCAAAATGCAGGGAGGTGGATTGAATTGGTAAAAAAAAAGGAGCCGGGTTGATTCTGATTAAACCTTTTGGAAAATCAGCAGTCTTAACTGAAAATACCAACACTAACTTAATCCATACAATATGAAAAAAGCAGTTGCATTCAGGACATTCGCATTCCTGGCAATCATGGCACTCTTCACCTATCCCACTTTTGCACAGGGAGGTAACAGGCCGGGTGGCGGGCAACGACCCGATGCGGGTCAGCGACCGGCGGGTGGACAGCAACCCGGCGGCGGAATGGGTCGCCAGTTCACAGAAGAAGATGTGAAACAACGGGTAAAACGACAATCAGAAGCGCTCAGCATGAACGAAGATCAGGAAAAAAAGATCCTGGATTTCGAACTCGAAATGTACAGGAAGAACCAGGTGGAGCGCCAGAGATTGCGTGATGACCGGGAAGGCATGCGCGCATATATGCGGCAGCAAAGAGATCTCCGGGATAAAAAATATGAGGAGGTGCTGACCGAAGAACAGTTCAAAATGTACAGGGAGAACCAGGAAGAAAGAAGAGAACGAATGGAGCAGCGGAGGAACCGTGCGCCCGGTGACAGACCAGATGGAACAGACAGACCTGCCAGGGGCAGGGGAAGAGGTTGACCAGACCGACCGGTGACAGACCAGACGGAACTGACAGGCCCGCCAGGGGCAGGGGAAGAGGTTGAGCTGCGTGAAATCGATTTTTATATAGTAACAGCTATAGTTGAGTAATAGTAAGGCTTTCCCCGCAGATTTTTTTTGTAACATAAGTTTTAGTTGAGTAGTAGTTTTAGTTGAGTAGTAGTTTTAGTTTTTTTGGTTAAGCCTTTGCGCCGGTCCGTGACCTTCGGATCGGCGCGATTGATTTGCCGGTCAGGCTGGACGCACACCAGGGTTTTTGATACAGTATTACCCACGGACATAAAGATGTTTGGTGCACTTTGAAATCCTATAGAAGTGCCTGAAAGAGAACGAAAAAATCCGTTGTACCCGAAACATGAAAAATAAAGCAAGTAGTGCTCAATGAATCAGATATCATTAAGTGATATCCCCCTGTAAATGATCTGATAATCTTTTAGCTGACCGGTTGACCTCAGGAAATTATAACTTTTCTGCCGGAGCTTATCCATGTCTATATTCGCCGGATTTCGCTTCACTTCTATGAACTCTGCCGTTTTATCAAGTTCATTTACACTAATCAAATCAATCTCTGTCTCACCTTTCCTGTCCCAATAGGAGCCTATGAGAGTAATTCCATTCTCTTCGATCAACTTTGTCCGAAAATATCGTTCAAGTATTTTACCACTGAAAGTGGAATAATCACGGTTAACAATGGTTTTCAATTCCTTAAAACCATTTATTTCAATCAGATGACTATACTTATACATAAATCGAAACCAAAACGTTAAAAAATTATCTTCAATGATATAACGTACATTCTTGGTCTCAACCTTTGAAAAAACAGGTGTACTTTTGGCTATCAGATTATAATCCCTCTCCATTTTTGTTAAATAACCTCCTACCTCACGATTTACTATAGATTCAATCTTCTTTCTTGTATTTTCTCCCCGGGCAATTGCAGATAAAATTGTAAAGTAAGTTGCATACTCCTTACCAAACTCTTCGATCAGCATATTTTTCCCTTCCTGTAGGAATAGAGAATCCTCTTTGATAATCAGATCGATCATGGCCTTTTTAGTAAAAGCCCCTCCATCCATGAATAACTGAACATATTTAGCTACGCCACCAGTAAAAGAATATAGTGCGAGTAGATCTTCCGGTGACCACGCGGTATAATGATCCTCGAGAATTTCTTTTAAAATACTGGTTTCAAATGGCTTTACTGTCAACTTATGGGTTGCTCTTCCGAATAATGGTTCTTTTGAATTCTCAAATATCCTGTGCATCATTGAAAAAACTGAACCACTTACTATTAAATTAATTTTACTCTCTGCTTTATTTATATCCCAATGATGCTGCATTTCGCTGTAAACGTGTGGTGCAATATGGAAGAATTCCTGGAATTCATCAATAATGAGATTAAATGGTTTTTCTTTGGAATACACCATTAAATATTCAAACAGTTTCCCAAAACTGCTGATCTCTCCCAGCAAAGGGATTTTCAGCTTTCCTTTTATCTCCTGAATAAAATCCTGGCACAGGAAACTCTCCGCTTTACGTGCAACGAAAAAGTATAAGGTATGCTGTTCAGCCGAAGCATTGAGAAGCAATTGGGTTTTTCCTATGCGTCTTCGACCTGTAAGTACTGTTAATTGCGCATGTTTAAGAGATAATTGCTGAATCTCTTTTAAACGGGCAATCTCCTTTTCCCTGTTATAGAACTTCATCTGTATAAATTCTATATTTAACTAATTGATATATAATAATATAAATATCGTTTAAACTACCGGTAAGTTATTCGTCCTCCTTCGTCAGCCTCATGAGCTCCACTTCGTTCCGGTTGTTGCCTCACCCCATAATTATTTTTCTAACTACAAGTGACCTGTTGCATCGAAGAAATATTATTTTCCATGGTACTCATGCTCCTGCGCTGAAGCTTCGGCGGCAGCGTGCGAGCCCTCATCATCGAACAGCATGCTGCTGAACAATTTATGCATGTCTTTTTGTCTTTGCACCGCTGAAAAGAATAAATCCAATGATGAGGGGTTCATCTCGGGTCAAATTTGATTTTGCAAATACAGTTTTATAGAAACATTCATTTCCGAAACATTCATTTCCGAAACAGCTGTTTCCATAATACAAAACTATAAAAAATTGATCAAATTCTTACAATTTTATCAAAAAAATTATTTTCAGTCCCGGCCACCTGCTCTTCCGTGCCGATACGTTACCGGGGGACTGCTGGATGTGCAGGTCCGGCTCACCACCATGAGCAAATGGAGCTGCTCACTCCGCCTTGAAGACAGACGTGACGTGAAATTTCAGTGCCGGATACATCTCCTTCACCGTCTTCAGGGCCCAGTCGCTTTCGGTGAAATAGACTGGCATCTGCTCCTTATCGAAGGCGACATTGCTGCCCTTACGGCGGATCAGTGCCTCCAGCTGCTACGTCTTGAAATCGCAAGGATAGTAGCGAAAAACCTGCTCGTGACTGATGCCAGGAAAGAGCGGTATGGAGAAAAACAAGTTATTTCCATTAAATATGCGGAGATTAATTCGTATATTTACCGCAAAACTATAAAAGTTCGTGGTAAAATACATCTATGAATACAACAAATGGCCCGAATTCACATGGAATGACAAAAAGATTGCTGTGATTTTAGGAAAAGTTCGACATCTGCAAGGAAAGATTTTCGGACAAATGAGTGCACTCGGATTTGCAATAAAAGAGGAAACAATTTTATCGACTTTAACGCTCGATGTCTTGAAATCTTCGGAGATAGAAGGAGAATTTTTAAATCAGGAACAAGTTCGCTCTTCAATAGCCAGAAGACTTGGACTGGAATATGCAGGTGTTGTACATGTTGATCGAAACGTGGAAGGGATTGTCGAAATGATGCTTAACGCAACCCAAAGATATGATATGATTCTTGACCATGAGCGGATTTTTGCCTGGCATGCAGCACTTTTTCCTACAGGATGGAGTGGAATGCACAGAATTGATCCAGGGTGTTATAGAGATGGAGAAATGCAGGTAGTGTCAGGACCAATGGGAAAAGAAAAAATACATTTTCAAGCTCCTTCAGCCAAGGTGGTTAAAAAGGAAATGAATGTGTTTCTAGACTGGTTAAATAAAAAAACAGATATTGATGGAGTTATAAAAGCTGCCATTGCACATTTTTGGTTTATCATCATACATCCTTTCGATGATGGCAATGGACGAATCGCCAGAGCTGTCTCGGACATGTTACTTGCGCGTTCAGAGGAGAGTTCTCAAAGGTTTTATAGCTTGTCAAGCCAAATTCTAACTGAAAAAAAGAGATATTATGAGATATTGCAAAAAGTTCAGCATAGCTCAGGTGATATCACAGATTGGCTGGAATGGTTTTTAAATTGCTTGTACAGCGCATTAGAGAACACCGAAGAAACATTGAAACGTGTCCTTATTAAAGCAGACTTTTGGGATAAGCACAAAGAGACAGTTTTAAATAGTAGACAAAGACTAATTTTAAATAAACTATTCGACGGATTTGATGGAAAATTAAAATCTTCTAAATGGGCAAAGATTACAAAATGTTCTGCTGATACTGCACTTAGAGACATAAAAGATTTGATTGAAAAAGGAATTTTAAAACAAGAAGAAGCAGGAGGTCGAAGTACAAATTACGAATTGACAGAAGAATGGAGAATGCCCTAACTACAATCGCGTAGACAGCCCCGCCAGCAAACACTGCCAGGCAGTCCATGGTACTCCCCGATTACGAGGCAAATCCAAAAGTAGAAACTGAAGCTGAAATGCTGGAACTTGTAAAAAATCTTGTTGATCGCCTACTCCGACTTAAAATTGGAAGTACTGTGAAACTCAAGCTCAGGATACATCTCCTTCACCGTTTTCAGGGCCCAGTCGGACTCTGCAAAATAGACCGGCGTTTCCTCCTTGTCGAAGGCAATGTTATTGGCTTTGTGCACCAGCAGCTCTTCCAGTTGTTTCTTATTTCCCGTGGTGATCCAGTAGGCCCTGTTGAAGGATAACGGGGAGAAATTACATTTGGCACCATATTCATGTTCCAGCCGGTGCTTGATCACCTCATACTGCAGCTCACCGACGGTGCCGATGATCTTGCGGTTCCCGGGTTGCTTGATGAACAGCTGTGCCACTCCCTCATCGGTCAGCTGACGCACGCCTTTATCCAGCTGCTTGGTCTTGAAATTATCCATATTATTGACCTCGCGGAGGATTTCCGGCGAAAAGCTCGGGATGCCCTTGAACTGCAGGTCCTCCCCTTCTGTAAGCGTGTCCCCGATCTTAAAATTACCACTGTCATACAATCCCACCACATCCCCGGGGAAAGCTTCATCCACCACCTTTTTGCTGTTGGCCATGAAACTGGTGGGCGACGGAAACCGCAGTTTTTTCTTCAGCCGTGTATGGTAATAGAATTTGTTCCGCTCAAATTTTCCGGAGCAGATCCGCATAAAAGCGATCCGGTCGCGGTGATTCGGGTCCAGGTTGGCATGGATCTTAAATATGAAGCCGGTCAGCTTTTCCTCCTCAGGGACCACTGTTCGCTCAGTGGCCTCAACAGGAACCGGTGACGGAGCAATCTGGAGAAAAGTCTCCAGCAATTCCAGCACACCATTGTTATTCAGTGCGCTACCGAAGAATACCGGCGCCAGGTACCCGTCCAGGTACAACGACCTGTTGAAAGGTTCAAACACCTCCTGCACGAACTCCACCTCTTCCATGAACGTCTCCAGGGTTGTTTCTCGGATGTGGTTGTTCAGTTCCGGGTCGTGAATATCCTCGATCCGGATTCCTTCATGCGCTTTCGTAGTGTCTTCAGATGCATGAATAGAAACCGCTTTGTCGTAGAGGTTATATACCCCCTGGAACAACCTGCCGCTTCCCACGGGCCAGGTGTAGGGACAAACCTCAATCTGGAGCTCCTTCTCCAGCTCCTCCAGAATCTCAAACTGCGGAATCCCTTCCCGGTCCATCTTGTTCACGAAGATCATCACCGGCGTATGGCGCATCCGGCAGACCTGCATCAGTTTCCGGGTCTGCTCCTCCACTCCCTTGGCGGTATCGACCACCAGTATGACGCTGTCGACGGCGGAAAGCGTGCGGTAGGTATCTTCGGCAAAGTCCTTGTGACCGGGCGTGTCCAGGATATTTACCTGGATCCCGTCATATTCAAAAGCCATCACAGAGGTGGAAACAGAGATCCCGCGCTGCTTCTCAATCTCCATGAAATCCGACTGCGAGGTCTTTTTGATCTTATTGCTCTTCACCGCTCCTGCCGTCTGAATGGCATTCCCAAACAGCAGCAATTTTTCTGTAAGCGTTGTCTTCCCCGCATCCGGGTGACTGATGATCGCAAATGTTCTTCTTCGTTTTATTTCGTTCTTCAGATCCATCTGTTTTGCTTCTTTTGAGCGACGGCGCAAAAGTAATATAAAACAGGAAGAATTCATATTCAGGCGCATCTCAAAAAAATCGAACGGCGGTAACCTCCTGGTCATTGAATTGAATCATTGTCATGCTTATCTTTACAGTACCAATAAAAAAATGCAATGCATACATTCTAACCAAATACATCAGCCTGTCATGAAAAAGTTAATGAATTATTTGCTGCAGGGATTGCTGTTTATTGCTCCACTCGGGATCACAGCATATATAGTATACCTGCTGTTCACGTTCGTGGACGGACTATTGAAGGAATATCTTGAAAAATGGATCGGCCTGCATATCCCCGGACTCGGGATCCTCATCATATTGGTGTTGTTGATCCTGGTTGGTTTCCTGGGACAAACATTCCTGGCTCGTCCGTTTAAAGCATTGTTTAACCGCCTGATGAAACGGGTGCCGATCATCAAGGTGATCTATTCTGCATTCAATGACCTCTTTTCCGCATTCGTCGGCAAGGAAAAAAAATTCAACCAGCCGGTGCTGGTAATGGTCAACAAGGAATCCAATATTGAGAAACTGGGTTTCCTTACTGAGACAGACCTAAGTGAGTTGGGTGAGCTGGAAAAGGTGGCGGTCTATTTCCCGCACTCCTATAATTTTTCAGGTGAACTGTTCATTGTCCCACGGGAAAGTGTCCGGCACGTGGACGTGAACCCGGCCGAAGCCATGAAATTTATCGTCTCCGCCGGGGTGGCAGGCTGGGAAAAGATCGAAGTGGAAAACGAATGATACGATCATGCTGGTACAAACCCTTTTACTGCTTACAGGCTTCCTTGTATTGATCCTCGGTGCAAACTGGTTGGTATTGGGAGCATCTTCACTGGCCCGCAGACTGAAGCTCTCCGAGATGATGATCGGACTTACCATCGTGGCATTCGGAACATCCTCTCCCGAATTGGTTGTCAATCTGGTCGCTTCTCAAGCCGCACAGGATGATGTGATATTTGGGAATGTGATCGGTAGCAACATTTTCAATTTGTTGCTTATCCTGGGTGTTTCCGGAATGATCCTTCCATTTCTTGTCCAGCAGAAAACCGTATGGCGCGAGATCCCCTTTTCCTTCTTTACGATAATGGTATTGCTGCTTCTTGCCAATACCGGAAGGGGTGCGACCGGGCCTGTCCTGGCAAGATGGGAAGGAGTATTGCTACTGGCATTGTTCATCCTGTTCACTGTGTATATACTACGAAACATAAAGAATACAGGGGAAATGGGTGATAAATCCCCTGGAGCGAGGGTCGGTGATGCAACAGGGAAAATGCCCATGCCAGTTATTACCAGGTCTCCTGGTTTTTCTGCTGTATTGATCATCGTGGGACTCGCCCTGCTCATTACAGGAGGCAAACTTGTGGTAGATATGAGCACACATATAGCCAGTTCGCTCGGCATGAGTGAGAAACTGATCGGTCTGACCATTGTATCCATAGGCACCTCCCTTCCCGAACTGGCCACATCGCTGGTTGCTGCCATCAGGAAGAACAGTGACATGGCTGTCGGGAACATCATCGGTTCAAATATTTTCAATATCCTGTTTATACTTGGCGTGTGCGCAGTGCTGCGGCCCATTGGGTATAATGCATCCCTGAACCAGGACATGCTGATCATGGGTGGATTTACCATGTTACTTTTCATTGCCATGTTCACCGGGAAGCGAAAAAAACTGGACCGCTGGGAAGCAATCGTCCTGACAGTTTCATTTCTCATATATATGGTTTATATTGTATCAAGAAACTAATAAAACCGTTATGAAAAAATTCTACGCAATCCTCAACCTTATCGTGATCCTCGCAGTTATTGCTGTAAACGGACTGGTAAGTTCCAGCGGACTGGACGGCAATACGGTGGGCAGTATCAGTGACAAATACGACACCCTGTTTGCACCCGCAGGCTATGCATTTGCCATTTGGGGACTCATCTACCTGGGATTGATCATCTTCGGTGTTTTCCAGTTCATTCGTGTTTTTTTCAGTAACAAAGAGGATGATTTCGTCCTCTCCATCGGGCCGTGGCTGACCATTGCCAACCTGGCCAACATTGTATGGCTCTGGGCCTGGCTGAGTGAAAACCTGTCCCTTTCAGTAATCCTGATGCTGGCCATCCTCTTTTCATTGCTGATTATTATCCTACGGCTCAACATGGAACGCTGGGATGCCCCCTTCCCTATCATCGCTTTCGTTTGGTGGCCGATCTGTTTCTACAGTGGCTGGATTACGGTAGCCACCATTGCCAACTATGCAGCATACCTGGTGCAGATCGAATGGTTGGCTCTGTTCAGCGAAATCACCTGGACGGTTATCATGATCGTTGTTGCTGCAGTGGTGAACCTGTTGATGATCCTT
>CAZOXI010000094.1:0-9007 GCA_964583445.1 uncultured Bacteroidaceae bacterium
AATTACATATTATACATATAATAATCATTTTATAATATATAATAGTAATATAATATATTTAGTATATAATAAATAATATATATTTAAAGAATATCAATCTGTCCGGGGAACAGAGATAAATATGCTGATCAATTACCAGAAATAGTGGCTTCTATCTGGGTCTTGATCTTATCGATCGAGTAGGGCTTGGTGATCAGTTTATTGAACCCTGTATGCGAGAAATCTTCAAAGAATGCGTCCGGGTTTTGTGCCGTAATGGCGATGATCGGTATTGAATTCAAAGGTGATGGCATCTCATTCCGGATATATTTAGTGGTTTCAATGCCATTCATTACAGGCATGTCAATATCCATAAATACAAGGTGAAATGATTTGTTTCTGAGCACCTTAATTGCCTCTGCCCCGTTTTCTGCCAGGGTGACATGGTTTCCGGTTCTGGTGATTAATTCAGACAATAAGAGCCTGTTGGCAAAAATGTCGTCCACTACGAGAATATGTATAGTATCCATGCTTAATAAATTCTTTATCAAAAATAGCGAATTAAACATGGACCTTTCAAAGACTTATCAACACCCAGCCAGGCGCTTACAAAATGTATACAAATACTGCTATATTTCAGGAAAAGAAGTAAAAAAGTCCCTTCCCCGTGTATAAACAGCCTGTTGATTTATTGCGCGGTCGTGGTGACATCAAGGCTTTGTCGTACCGAACTAATTTTTAATCCAGCTGACGAGGTCTTTGTGGTCCGGCTTGGTACGGGGCTTGAAGTGGCCAACCAATTCTCCTTGTTCATTGATCATGTATTTCTGGAAATTCCATGAAACCTTACTGTCTTCAAGTCCATTTTCACTCTCAGTGGTCAGCCATTTGTAGAGCGGATGCTGGTCATCACCTTTCACCGATATCTTGCTCATCATAGGAAAGGTAACGCCGTAATTGACACTGCAGAATTCTGCGATCTCTTCGTTGGTTCCGGGTTCCTGCTTCGCAAAATTATTAGCCGGGAATCCGATGATTTCGAAATCATCTCCTCCATACTGTTCATATAAATCCTGCAATCCCTCGTATTGCGGGGTTAATCCACATTTTGATGCTGTATTTACAACAAGTACTTTTTTTCCTTTCAGTTGTGAGAGTGGAAACCCATCTCCGTTGATATCCTTAACTGTAAAATCATAAAAGGATTTTTGCGCATGCAGTCCGGTCGCAATCATTAGTGCAGATGTTATCATTAAAATATTTCGTTTCATTCGTTCTAAATTTAAATTATTACAGTCTTATGTAGTCATCTGACAATTTATTGAGGGTACCCAACGTAAGCGGTTAAATCATCCGAAGTGTATGACAATATTATTGTCAAGGCTCGGTTGAATTTTGTAAGTTTAACCGGTATAATTGAATTAACAAGGAACCAAATTAAAAGTTCGGGTGAAGATGGACGAACCGGAAAAAATTCGATATACAGTCAGGATCACAGGACGTGTACAGGGTGTTGGTTTCAGGTACAGCGCCGTGAACAAGGCCGAGCGGCTTCAGATCAGCGGATATGTAAAGAACATGCCCGATGGATCGGTATACCTTGAAATCGAAGGCATTTCAGCCAGTGTTGAGCAGATGCTGGCCTGGTGTTACAAGGGACCGGGGACTGCCTGGGTCGACCAGGTGCATGCGCACAAGGAATCCCCAAGGGGCTACAAGGGATTCAGTGTAAAGCATTGATTAACAATGTATCTTATTGCGTATCCTCTTCAATTGAGATTTGTCAGCACCTGGGGGTACTTTTCAGACCACAGCATACATTCTCACAAGCAGGGTAAGTAACGAGCACACCATTCGTTCAGCAATTTCATTTCCGGGTCAATGCAGCAAGACTGCTAATGGTGAGCCAGGCGGTAAGTACGATAATCAGTACGGAGATTCCAAACAGGAGGATATCTCCCTCCACAAAGAAAAGTAATCCGTTTTCTACCATCGCCCATAAAGTCACTACCAGCACAAACAGCATGGGTAGAGCGGTATAGATTACAGATATTTTCTTAGTATGCAGGTACACGGTCACTACGCCCAGCGCCAGGGCTGCCATCAATTGGTTCAGAGAGCCGAATAACGGCCAAAGCATCATGGCCCCTTGTCCACCGGGTTTCAGAAAGGTCATGATTGCCGCCAGCACAACAATGATGGCGGTGGCTACGTACCGGTTATCTACAGGCTTTCTCACTGTTCCTTCTTTGTTCCTGAATATTTCCTGGAGGGACAGCCGCTGGATCCGTGCCGCAGAGTCGAGCGTAGTATTGGCAAATGAAACGATGAACACGGAGATCATCGCTGCCCCGAATCCTTTCGGAATCCCAAGGGCTCCCAGGAGGTTGGCTCCACCGATAATAAATGCATCCAGCTTAGCTCCCAGTCCGTTGGCGCTGCTCCAACTCGCATAATGGTGTTGGAAGGCATCCACGCCCGTCAGCAATTTCCCGTCCACGACCAGTCCCATACCCAGTCCTCCCCCTACGGCCATCAGGACCAGCACTGCGAAAAAACTTTCAGTGATCATCCCTCCATATCCAATGATTCGTGTATCCTTCTCCCTGTCCACCTGTTTCACGGTTGTCCCGGAGCTGGCCAGTGAATGAAAACCGGAAATCGCACCGCAGGCAATAACAATGAACATGATGGGGGTCATATTGGGCACATCACTTCCTTCTGCAAAAGCGGATTCGTTAATGGCCGGGGCAGTGATCTGAGGGTGTGCAACTGCGAGACCGATGATGATCAGCACCATTGCTACCAGTAACTGCTGTGCATTGATGTAATCCCTGGGCTGAAGCAATACCTGCACCGGCGTGGTTGAAGCGAAGAAAACATAAACGAACAGTAAGACACACCAGGTAACAATCACAGTCTGCTGATCACCCGGAAGCATCACCGGCACTTTTACTCCGAGGAAGATCGCCCCGTACATCATCAGCAGTGCAAATATCGAATAAAGCAACTCATTTTTCCCGTGCCGCAACCGATTGCCCAGCCAGATTGCGATGGGTATTTGCAGCCAGACCGGGATGACCGCTTCGGGATACATGTAAAACAGGGTGCCTACGATCATAGCAAACACTGCCAGGACAATGAACAGCAATAACTGCATGATGAACTGCAATGCATACCGCGTCGATGGGCCTATAATCTTGCCAGTCAGCTCACCCATGGTCAGTCCTTTATTCCTTGCTGACACAACAAGGGTCGAAAAATCGTGCACGGCACCCATGAAGATGCTGCCGAGAAATACCCAGAGAAATGCGGGAAGCCATCCCCAGATGATCCCGATGGCAGGTCCCACGATTGGTCCGAGTCCGGCGATGGTGGTAAAATGGTGACCAAATACAATACTTCTCCTTGCGGGTACAAAATCCACATCATCCCGCAGTGTATGTGAAGGCATCGGATGTTTGTCCGAGATTTTCAGTATCCGCCTGCCAATATACCTGCCGTAGGTAACATAGGCGATCACATAACCGATCAGTGCGATCAGTGCAAGTATTGCCGAATTCATCTTCGATACGCTTTGCTGGCAAATATATAAATTAAATCATTGGAGCTATAGGAATGGACAGGCTACTGCGCATGCAATACATCAGAAATATACAATATTCTAAATAATCTCAAAAGCTTCTGTTGGCACCCACCCGATGCGGCCGTCACTGATGTGTACTTCAGTCCACTCCCCTACCTGGTCAGTAACTGTGATTTCCGTTCCTTCGTGCAGCACAAACAGGTCGGTGCCAGAAACGCTGGGAGAACTCTTCACCACCACCGAAGGAGAAACGATCACTGCCTGGTCGGGCGCTACGATTTCAGCATTGCGATCCAATGCGGCTGAGATGGAAACAAGAAACAGGACCAATGCTACCAGCGCAGAAAAGAATCCGGCTTTCTTTAATGCCAGACGGGAAGCAAAAATATAGACCAGAAGGGCAAAAAGAAGCAGGCCGAACAGGATGATTGCAAGCATGCTCCAGGTTTGAACTGAAAACATTCCCACCAGGGAACGGATCCACGACCTGATAAATAGTTCAGGCACCTGCTCCAGCTGATCTTCCTTGTATCTTTCAACATATGCCAGGTTGCGTTCGGCTTCTTCATGTGCAGGGTCAAGCTTGAGTGCCTTGTTATAATACAGTACGGCATACCCCAGCCGGTTGGACCTGAAGGCTGCATTTCCCATGTTATAATAAAGGTCTGGAGCTTCATATCCCCGGGAAACGATCTCGGAGTAGCGGTCAAGTGCCACTTCATAATTGCTTTCAGAGTAGGCATCACTTGCAGCATTGAATAATGAATCCCTGGTTCCTGCCCCATGAAGCAGCACTGTACACATCAGGAATACTATGGCAAGGTAATTTTTCATTTTGTTCGAATATTTTGCTCCAGGTTGTGTAACAGTTGCATGGCTTCCGCATACAGTGTATCCACATCAGATTTTTCCGAGGATGGCGCGTACCGGGAGAATTCACAATCGTCGATGATCCTGATCAACTCCTCCTGCAATTCATCGCTGATGCCTGCACTATGCAGCACCTCCGATACTTTGTCACGCGACAATGATGAGATCTCGATGGACAGCTTATCAGACAGGTAACCCCAGATGGCTTTCTCCACTTCCTCGAAGAAGGTTTCGCTGTCCCCTGCCTTCCTGGCCTTATCTGCCACGCGCAAACGGGTTTTTGCCATTTTACTGGCCTTCCGGTTGCGCATCAGCCTGACATCGGCACGCTGCCGGAACCAGGTGCGCAATACAACGGCGGCAGCAATAAACAGCAGGATCAATGCAACATACATGATCCAGTAGCCGGTCCTGTTAAGCGGAGACACCCCGATGGGTCTGAACAACGGAACCATCCGGTTGATGTCCAAAATATCCGTCCCGATATTCTCCACATCCTCGCCACGCGCCCCGGGCATGAAGATCTGTGCACCCTGATCTGTTCCTTCTCCTTTCTCCACCTTAAACGTAAATTCCTCCGTGGTGATGGTCCGGTATGTTTCAGCTTCAGGATCGAACCAGGAAAAGCGTACGGGTGCAATCCTGAAGTTCCCTGCATGCCTGGCCACAATGGGATATTCAAATGTGACTCTCCCCGAAACCTTGTTGCCGTTTGTATTGATATTGGTTGATTTCGTGGTTTCATACACATCATGGTCGGGTGGAAAATCAATTTTCGGGGCACCAAGCAGTGCGATATTGCCTGTACCGCTGATGGTCACAACCAGGCTCAGCGCATCATTGACCGTTACCTGGTCGGCAGACAGCCGTGCGGAGAAATCCAGGTTCCCTACTCCGCCTGTAAAACCTGCAGGTGCACTTTCAGGCAATGGTTGAACATTGATGGTCACCGGCTTCGTGGCAATGGTTACGGGTACGTCCTGGTACCTGTCGAAGAACGGGTCATTGAATGGATCATCGAAAATGCTGCCTGATCGCTGCCTGTTTACTCTTCGAGGAATGGTCCATTCCGATTCAAAGGGTTCGATCACAATTTTGCCGGATTTCTGAGGAATGAGCACATGTCGCTGCAGGACCTGGGTGACGTGCATTTTCCCGTTGATGTTTTCTCGGGAAGAGACCTGGTCACCCTCCAGGGCATGCTTGTAAAATCCTTCATAGGGTACTTCCTTGAGTCCGCCGGTCGGACGCGTGTTGACACTGGTGTACACTTTCAGTGCTGAAACAAATTGTTCTCCTACATATACAGATCTCTTCGAGGGTAATACCCGCAGGTAAACGGGTTGTGCACCATTGCCGGGTTGCGTTCCGGATGTATTTTGTTCTGTAGCGGACGGTTGTCCACCCTGCCCTCCTGTACCTGCAGGGTTCCCGGATCCTGCTCCGGTAACATTCACCTTTACTGCATTGGTGGAATAGGTCTTTTTGTTGACGGTTACCTTTGCCGGAGGAATGGTATATTCACCCGCACTGTTTCCACGCAGCACATAGGTATACGAAGCCGTGGTTTTGGCGGTCATCTTTCCATTCACCCATTGCGTGGAGGAAGAGAAGCTTGTAAATGGTCCGGCCAGTAGATCAAAATCCTCCATGGCCGGAAGTTGAATATTGCCCTGTTCATTCCCCTCGACCGTATACTGGAACTGCTGTCCTGCCTGCACAGTTGCGGGTGCAGAGGCTGAAAAAACAGGATCCTGGGCCCGCAGGAGCGGAACCGCCAGGAGGATTCCCAGGGTCAGTATGTATTTTAGGGCAGACATATGCTTACCAATCTTTATCTGTTTTTATTTTTGCTGCTTTTGCTTTTTTCTTATCCACCTCTTCTTTCACATCCTTCTCTTTCTGCAGGATTGCATTCAGCAGCCGCTCCGCCTCTTCCTGGGTCATTTGCTGTGGCTGTGGCTGTTGATTTTGATCCTGTTCCTGTTCTTCTTCTTGTTGTTGCTGCTCCTGCTGCTGCCGTTCATTATTTTCTTCCTGCTGTTGCTCTTGTTCCTGGTCCTGCTGCTGATCCTGATTTTGCTGCTCCTGATCCTGTTGATCCTGGTTGTTCTGCTGGTCCTGGTTTTGTTGCTGTTGTTGTTGCTCACGCAACTTCTCAAGTGCATAGGCCAGGTTGTATCGCGTGTCGTTGTCGCCCGGATTTAACTTCAGACTGCTTTTATAGGCATCCACCGCCTGCTGGTATTGTTGCCCCTGTACCATTACATTGCCGATGTTGTGCAATAGCCTGGCTTGCTGATCCGGATCGTTTGTCTCCTGCAGCAGCTGTGAAAAACGTTTTCCGGATTCTTCCAGTTTTTGTTGTTGGTAAAGCGCCGTTGAAGTATTGTACCGCGCAATATACGAATCACTTTTCTCTTCTTCTGCCTTCCGGAAATTCACCTCGGCCTCATTGTAATTTTCGTTCATGTAGGCCTTGAAGCCGTTCCGGATATGCTTCCGCTCCTCCTGGCCCCAGGCGAAAAGGGGAAGCATGATCATGATATATATGAATTTTATTCTCATTGCTCTACACATTAAAAAGGTTCAACTTCCTGATGATCTGGTTGCGGCGCAGCCTGATCAGCGCCTCGAGTACGAGGAAGAACAGGCCGAAGCCAATAAAGTACTGGTATCGTTCAGCGTAATCGGCATATACCTTCTTTTTAAATTCTGTCTTCTGCAGCTGGTCCAGTTCATCCATAAGGCTGCTGATCCTGCCCACGGGAATATAGGCACCCTCTCCCACCCTGGCAATATCTGTAAGCAGCTTTTCATTGAGTTTACTTACGACTACAGTTCCATCTTTATTCCTTCTCTTGGCACTGCTGCCGGGAGCCACCGGGATGGGCACGCCGGCAGGATCACCAAGTCCGACGGTAAAGATCCTGATCCCCTGCTCATTGGCTTTCTCTGCGGCCGCAATTGCATTGTCTTCATGGTTCTCACCGTCGGTAATGACAATAATGGCCCGGTTCTTTGCAGCGCCTTCTTCTTCGATGGTTGCCTCTTCTGAAGGGAAGGATCGCGCAGCCAGTTCAATCGCCGCGCCAATGGCAGTACCCTGTTTGCTTACCATATCAGGGCCCGTGGTGGAGAGGAACATTTTTACGCTCGGATAATCATCCGTGATCGGGATCTGTGTGTAGGCATCGCCTGCGAACACGATCAACCCGATCTTGTCATTGTCCATGTCATCCACCATCCGGCTGATCAGTTGCTTTGCACGTTCAATTCGCGAGGGCCTGATGTCTTCAGCAAGCATGCTGTTGGAGACATCCAGGGCGATGATGACCTCCCTGCCTTTCTGCTCCACTTCTTTCAGGCGCGAACCGATCCGGGGACCAGCGGCGCCAAAGATCAACAGGGCAAGTCCGGTCACCAGCAGTCCTGCCTTCCACCTGTGGGCAGAGATGGATGCCTCCGGCATCAGGTAAGACGTGAGCTCAGTGTCACCATAAGCTTCCAGCGCCTTTTTTCTTTTCCTGAGTGAAACCAGGTACAGCAGGACCACCAGGGGAATGATCAGCAGTCCCCAAAGCATATACTCTTGTCCGAATTGCATTAGTCCTTCCATCATCACGGTATCGTTCTGAATATCGTATATCTGAATAATATTTCGGTTCCCAGCAATATGAGTGCCATCAGCAGCAGCGGAAAATATTCATCCTTGCGCTTGCTGAACTGTTTCACATCCAACTGGGTTTTCTCCATGGTATCGATTTCCTGGTAGATCTCCCGCAGGTTGGTATTGTCCGTGGCCCTGAAGTATTTTCCACCAGTGAGGACGGCGATCTTTTGCAGCACCTCTTCATCGATTTCCACCTGCATGTTCTGCACAACCGTCCGCCCGAACATATCCTGAACAGGAAAAGGAGCACTTCCCCTGGATCCCACGCCGATGGTGTAGACACGAATGCCATAAGTAGCAGCCAGTTCAGCTGCAGTAACGGGACCGATCTCCCCCTGGTTATTCACCCCGTCGGTTAGCAATATGATCACTTTACTCTCCGTGTTGCTGTCCTTGATCCTGTTAATGGCTGTCGCCAGTCCCATGCCGATGGCAGTACCATCTTCCACCATGCCGAATTCCAGTTCGTTCATGAAATTGGTAACAACTGCCTGGTCGGTGGTAAGCGGACACTGTGTGAAACTTTCTCCTGAAAATACGACCAGTCCAAACCTGTCATCGGGCCTTGAAGTCACAAATTCGATCCCGACCTCTTTGGCCGCTTCGAGCCGGTTGGGTTTGAAGTCCATGGCCCGCATGGAACCGGAGATATCCATGGTCATTACGATATCGATCCCTTCGGTGGATACGCGTTCCCACCGGTTGGTCGACTGCGGACGTGCAAGGGCAATGATCACCAGGCTGAGCGCAATGATACGAAATGCAAATAAGAGGTGCCGGAGTGCAGCGCGGGTTCCTGCGGAATGGTCAGGAAACCCTTCAAATCCCGAAACGGAGATCGCGGCATTTGACTTTCTGCCCCTGAGCACATACCAGGCGATCATCAGTGCAATGATGAT
>CAZOXI010000095.1:0-8977 GCA_964583445.1 uncultured Bacteroidaceae bacterium
AAACTTGGAGAATTAATCACGAAGCACATCGGCGATAAGAATATTGAAGATGCGGATATTCCACTGGCAATGGTGGCTGCAGATATCACTACCGGCGAGAAGGTTGTATTGAATAAAGGTTCGGTTGCCACGGCTGCGATGGCAAGTACCTGCATTCCCGGAATTTTCAATCCTGTAAAGCTTGATGGGAGGTTGCTGGTGGATGGTGGCGTTGTGGAAAACGTTCCCGTGATTACGGTTAAAGATATGGGAGCCCGGAAAGTGATCGCGGTGGATCTCAACGCAAAACATGAGTATGGTGAACCTGAGAATATCATAGATATTATCCTGAATAGCTTCCATTATACAATGATGGCTTCAGCAAAACTGCAGACGGAAAATGCTGACTTGCTCATTGAACCCGACCTTTCAGCATTTAACCGGTCCAATATGAAACAGGTGAGCGACCTGATGGAGAAAGGATATGAGGAAGCAAAAAAAAGATGTTCAAAAGTATTCAGAAAAAAGTAATTCATCTTCCTGTAGCGGAGCCTCTTATACACATACCGACGGGAAAGATTGCTTTGCCAATGTGTTGAACAGGGAATTCTGTATAAGTTGAGTTATATCTTTTTTGAATCTACTGCAAGACCAGGAAAAGCCGCTTTTATTTTCAGAAAGCCTGAACAACTCTTTAATAGCAGGATTGTTGAGTTGACTTCACACAAGAATTTCCATTAAAAAAGACAATATATTATATTTTAAATACTTTTGGCCAGCAACAAGCGTTATTTAACGATCGTGTACTCACAAAGAAGCACTTAGAAAGCATGGAACCATGGTGTTTAACATGGCCGAAGCCGCATTTGATGAGCCAAATGATATCAACGACCTCAAGATGAGGAGCAAATTGTTAAATTTGTCCTAAAATTTGACACGTCTTGATCTACCCAGCCAATTTTGAAGAGAAAATAGGATTCCAGAGGATCCGCGAACTTGTCAGCGAATATTGCCTGTTTGAACCGGGACGTGAGCTGGTGGAACAATTGCATATGCTGCAATCCAGCGCGCAGATTGAAGCGGAACTCGACCTGGTCAATGAATACAGGCAGATCCAGCTCAGCGATGAGGATTTCCCCATACACCAGTTTCACGACAGCCGCAAGGCACTGAAAAAGGCGAAAATTGAAGGAACCTTCCTGGAAGTCGAGGAGGTGGCGGGACTGGCAAAGAGCCTGGAATCGGTGCGACAGATCATTCATTTTTTCCAGGGCAGGGAAGAGGATGAATATCCACAGATGCGAAAGCTAAGCAAAACAATCAAACTCTACCCATATGTATCAGAAAGGATCGGGAAGATCCTGAATAAACACGGACAAATACGGGATAATGCTTCCCCGGAGCTGGTGCAGATCAGGCGGAACATATCAACCAAACAATCATCGGTTACGCGCCTGATGAATAAACTGGTTAAAAAAGCACAGTCTGAAGGCTGGGTTGAGGAAGATATTGGCGCCACGATCAGAAGTGGCAGGCCGGTAATCCCGGTATCTGCTTCCCACAAGCGAAGCATCGGGGGATTGATTCATGACGAATCCACATCAGGGAAAACAGTGTTTATAGAACCTGCCGAAGTAGTGGAGCTCAGCAATGAGATCCGTGAGCTTGAATATGCAGAACGGAGAGAGGTTACCCGAATCCTCACAATCTTCACCAATGACATCCGGCCTTACCTGGAGGACCTGACAGCAATGCATGGATTCCTTGCTGAGATAGATGCCATCAGGGCACGGGCACTGTTCGCCATCCGGATCCATGCCATCCGGCCGAAACTCGAAGAGGCCCCCGCAATCGAATGGTCTGATGCAATACATCCACTGCTCTACCTGGCTTTTCAGAAATCCGGGAGGGAGGTCGTCCCGCTGAACATGGAGCTGAACAGTGAGGGACGAATACTGCTAATCTCCGGACCCAATGCCGGCGGCAAATCAGTCTGCCTGCAAACGGTAGGATTGCTTCAGTATATGCTTCAGTGTGGCATGCTGGTGCCGGTGGGAGAGGAGTCCCGGTTTGGTGTCTTCTCCTCCATATTCATAGATATTGGTGACGAACAGTCCATCGATAATGATCTGAGTACCTATAGCTCCCACCTGGTGAATATGAAATATTTCCTGAAAAATGCAACGGAGGATTCGCTCATCCTGATCGACGAATTCGGCACAGGCACAGAACCGATGCTGGGAGGTGCAATCGCGGAATCCATCCTTGAAGATCTGAATGGATCACAAACCTATGGTGTGCTCACCACCCATTATACCAACCTGAAACATTTCGCGGCTTCAGCCGATGGGATCGTCAACGGAGCCATGCTTTTCGATAACCATAAGATGCAACCACTTTATGAACTGCAGATCGGCAAACCGGGAAGTTCTTTCGCGTTCGAGATCGCACGTAAAATAGGTTTACCCGAAGAGGTGCTGCAGCATGCCTCGGACAAAGTGGGACAGGATCACATCGATTTCGATAAGCACCTGAGAGATATTTTGCGCGATAAAAAGTATTGGGAACGCAAGCGTCAGAAAATCCGACAGTCAGAAAAAAAGTTGGAGGAACTGATGTTAAAATATGAACAAGAGCTTGGGGAGAGTGAAAAAAAACGCAAGATACTGATCTCCGAGGCCAAAAAACAGGCAGAAGAAATGCTCGCACAGGCCAACAGGCAGATCGAGAACACTATCAGGGAGATCAAGGAGGCCAATGCGGAGAAGGAGCAGACGCGCGAAGCCCGAAGGAAACTGGATCATTTCAGGGAGGATGTCAGCAGCGAAGAGACCAGGGCGTCAGATGCGCTTTCCAGGGAATATAAGAGACTGAAAGCGCGGGAGCAGGAACTTGGGAAAAGACGTCCCGACCTGCGAAAAAGAACTCGACAGCAAGCGACCGGCGCAGGGAAGCCGAAATCCGATGAAACAATTAAGGCAGGCGACGCAGTGCGCATCAAAGGACAGGAAGCAACAGGTGAAGTCATGGAAATGAGGGGTAAAAACGCTGTGGTGGCTTTCGGAAATCTGAAATCAACTGTGAAGCTGACGCAACTGGAAAAGGCCGGCAACCCATACGGTGAAGGTAAGCAAGCAGCACCAAAAAGCCGGGTGAATCTGGGTGAATGGAACGTGAGCAAAAGACGCGTAACGTTCAGGCCCGAGATTGATGTCCGGGGAAAGCGGGCCGATGAAGCGCTGCAGAAAGTGACAGAACTGATTGATGAAGCGATCATGGTCGGTGCTCCCGAAGTGCGTATTCTTCATGGAAAAGGCGACGGGATCCTCCGGCAGCTGATTCGTGATTTTCTGCATACCAGCGATGTGGTGGATTGGTATGGCGACGAACACATGGAAAGGGGAGGGGCCGGGATCACGGTTGTGAGGTTCGGACTGTAACACTATCTTTACACACTTTTTGAATGTCATCTCTGAAAATGATTAAATACCTGGAGCGTAAAAAAATTGATGATGCAGCCTGGAACCGTGTAATTGCTTTTTCGGGTTTTGAGACCATTTATCCGTATAGCTGGTACCTGGATGCATGTGCTGACCAATGGGGAGCATTTGTCATGGAAGACTATGAATGCATCATGCCGGTGGCATTCAGAAAAAAAATGGGCATGAAGTATACCTACCAGCCGGTGTATTGTCAGCAGCTGGGGATTTTTTCAGAAAAAAACATTGATATTGAGATCGTGCGAATGTTCCTGCATGCATTGCAGAAAAAATTCCGGATGGGCGATTATGCCCTGAATGAGGGGAATCTTATCGGGGAGGAGAAAGGAATTGAGGTGACCGACAATATGAATTATGTCCTGCCACTGGATAATGAATATGGCACCCTCCTGGGAAATTGCAATGAGAATTGCAGGCGAAACCTGAAGCGGGCAGCACAGTACAAGCTTGAATTCACAGGTGATGTTACCATTGATGAGCTCATCACTTTGAAAAAGAATGCAGCTACAGCTGCCAAAAACAGAGCCCAATATCAATATATTCAACATCTGTTTCAGAAGATGAAATCGCTGGACAGAATGCAGATATATGGGGCACGGGAAGGAACGCACCTCCTGGCTGCAGCAGCATTTGCCTTTAGTGAACAAAGGGGAATCTTCCTGCTCTCTGTTTCCAGCGAAGCCGGGAAGGAGCATAGGGCCATGTTCATGATCGTGGATCAGTTCATACGCATGTACGCAGGAAAGCTGGCCAAACTCGATTTTGAAGGATCGAATATACCTTCAATAGCACGTTTTTTCAGGGGATTCGGTGCCAAGCCACAGGTCTATCAGCGTATTACTTTTGAGAATACAGTGAACAAATTCGCCAGAAAATTAAGTAGTGTCTGACATTTTCAAACATATTGCCACCCTGTTTCCCGGACCCATGAATGTGAAACGGTACATCCGGAAATCAAAGCTGGATGTGATTTTCCCTTTTTACCATGCGGTTTCCGACAGGGAACTTCCACACCTGAAACACCTCTATCCGATACGTACCGTGAACCAGTTTAAACAGGACCTGGATTATATGCTGGAGTATTTTCAACCTGTGAAAATGAGTGAATACCTTTCTGGCCATGTGCCCGTAGATCCGAACCGTCCGCCCATGGTGCTGAGTTTCGACGACGGGCTCATTCAGTGTTACGAAGACGTGATGCCCATTCTTATTTCAAAAGGTGTGCCTGCAACCTTTTTCCTGAACAATGCTTTTATTGATAACATGTCGATGTTCTTTCGCTTCAAGGTGAGCCTGCTGCTTGAAGAACTCGGAAAAATAACCCCGGAGAAGAAATACCGTGCCGCCCAGTTGCTGCACTGTGATGTGAAGGAAATACGATCCAGGCTGTTGAGTGTCAACTATGTGGAGAGGGAGATTACGGACCAGGTGGCTGATTCGTGGGGGTTCTCTTTTTCAGACTATATGACAAAGGAACCAATATACCTCACTTCCATACATATCAGGAAAATGCTCAGTGAGGGATTTGAATTTGGTTCCCACGGAATTGATCACCCGCTGTTTGCGCTGCTCAAGAGAAAAGTAACCATCGATCATATAAGGTCAAGCGTGGAGGGACTGAGGAAAAAATACGGTCTGGACCACAAATATTTTGCTTTTCCGTTCACCGACAGCGGTGTGGAGGACGGAACCATCGAACACCTGTTCAGGAACCATATCATTGATGCGGGTTTTGGAACAGCCGGACTCAAAGATGATAAATGGCCTAAATATTTTCAGCGGGTCCCGATGGAGTTGCTGGACAAGGATGCCAGGACCACATTGCGCGGCGAGATCAACAGGAGGAGAATGCGAAAGCTGGCGGGCAGTAATTATACCAGGCGATAAATTTCTGGAGCTGCTGACAACAAGACAATGAAAACAGTTTATTCCAAATGGATAATGAATACATTCTTGCAAAAGAATTCACTAATTTCCAACCCAATATTTTGAAAGGATCTTTTTAGATGGTGCCGTATTTTCTTGAAAACCTGTTGAATAATTTCAAAAATTTTCCCCGGAGAAATGCCTTCTTCATCAAGGACCGGTTTTATTCGTATGCCACATTTGAAAATTGTATTTCTGTAATTTGCAGGCAGATCACAGATACAGTCGGTCCGGGTGAAAAGTATGTGGGTATTGTCACGTATGATGATCTCGAGACTTACGCCTCGGTGTATGCGCTGTGGTTCCTGGGCAAGGCATATGTCCCCCTGAATCCTGAAAATCCACCCGCGCGTAACCAGGAGATCATTCGCCAGGTGGGAATCCGGACGCTGATGACCTCAGATTCTGCAACTGTTGCTTCTGTGCTGCCTGCCACAGGCACAAGCATCCTGGATACCACGTCAACGCCCCGGAAAGATCATATGTCAGACACAGAAAAAACATTGTCCTCGAAGGATCCTGGAGCAGGGGAAGTAAAAACTACGTCCGGTATACAGCCGGGAAATGGGGAGGCAGGATCTTTACTCTTAAAGGACGTGAGCAAAGATGCAGATGCATACGTGTTGTTTACTTCCGGCAGCACAGGGAAACCAAAAGGGGTGCCGATCAGTCGGCACAACCTGGATACCTATGTTCAATCATTTTTCGGTGTCGGATACGCACTCGACGAGAGCGACCGGTTTTTGCAGATCTACGACCTCTCTTTCGATGCTTCGGTCCGGTGCTTTACTGTGCCGCTTACCGCCGGTGGGTGCATTTATACAGTACCGCGCGACCAGATCAAATACCTGTATGCCTATAAGCTTATACAGAAGCATCAGCTTACATTCGTGGCGATGCCCCCTTCAACACTTTCCTACCTGCAACCCTACTTCAGTTCCATTAACCTGGAGCACCTGCGTTACTGCCTGCTGGGAGGGGAAGCGTTCTCTTCGCAACTCGCAGAGCGCTGGGCAGTATGTGTGCCCAATGCGCAGATCCAGAATGTATACGGACCAACGGAGTTTACGATCAACAGCCATGTCTATAGCTGGAACAGCACATCAAATAAAGTAAAAAGCAGCAACGGGATTGTCAGCATCGGTAAATGTTTTGGAGATACGGTGGCGATGGTGGCCGGGAAGGATATGGAACCGCTGGGAGATGGTGAGAAAGGAGAATTATGCCTTTCAGGAAACCAGCAGACACGCGGCTACTGGAAGGATGATGACCAGACCAGTGCGGCTTTTTTTGAGCGAGAAGTGGAAGGGAAGCTGCGCAGGTTCTACCGGACAGGTGACCTGGTATACCGCGACCGCGACGGTGATTATATGTTTATCGGGAGACTCGATTCGCAGGTGCAGATCCAGGGGTACAGGGTGGAACTCAGTGAGATCGAAAAGCATGCGGTTGAATTTCTTGAAGGAGCCAACGTGGCAGTGATTCCCCGTGTCAATGAACACCATGTCACTGAATTGTTCCTTTTTGTGGAAAACACTTCCCGGTCCGCCGACGAGATCAGTATCCACCTGGGAAAAAGTCTGCCTGCCTACATGGTGCCCGGGAATGTCATCAACCTGGAGTCATTTCCCAGGTCTGTCGGGGGAAAGATCAACAGGACAGCCCTGAAAAAGCACCTCCCGGGGCAGTGAGGGCACGGGGTGCAAACAACCGGAGAAATTGATTATAAATGACAGAAAATGAGCATTATAACAAACAGGACTTCAGCCGGAAACAATCTCAAGTACAAGCAACAAACAACCTGGGGCACCTCCGGCACACAATGAAAAGCCTTACCTGTATATGGACAAAGCAGCGCACATAACACAGAACCTGTTCACATTCTATACAGAAGTGTCCCGGCTGGGTCAGCTCGGAAGCGGGTCCATCTGCGGGATTCCCTGGATCGGGCGTCCTTCGGGAGGATGGCCCGGATACCTGCTGGGAGGAGGAGTCCCGGATGCAGGACAGGTGAAGCAGATCGCAGCCAGCATGGCCGAAGGCAGTGTGCCGGCATTCTGGATACTGGAGTCTGACAGTTCGGGGGCAACTGAAAAGCTATTGTCACCCCACGGTATCCGAATGATCAACTACTGGACCGGTATGTACCTCGAGGGCAAGGACATGCAGATGAATGTGCATCCTGCCCCGGATTGCGAGATCAGGAAAATCAGGGGAGAGAACGAACTGGACCTGTGGCTTGGACTGGTCAACCGGGTGATCATGACATCCTCCAGTCCCGACCCGGCGTTGTTCAGGAAATTGCTGCTTGCTGAAAAATTTCATTTTTATGGCTTGTGGAAAGACAATGAATTATGGTCGGCAACCCTTATCTTTGTGCATGACCAGACAGCAGGTCTTTATTTTGTGGCTACAGATGAAATGCAACAGGGGCGGGGCTATGGCGGTGCGATCCTTGATTATTCGATGAAAGAGATGCAGGCGGCAGGTGTGGAAAGGTTGGTGCTGCATGCCACCCGCCAGGGGATGAAGCTCTATCAACGGGCAGGTTTCCGCGAAGTGAACCGCTATGATATCTACTGGCTGCTAGGGAAAAGATAATGTATACATATGGATGACATCAGAAAAAGAATCGAAGAGGTGTTTGCCGCGACATTCAGGGTGACCCCTCCATTACAGGACACACTGTCTTCAGGAGATATCCGTGCCTGGGATTCCCTGAACCACATCGTGCTGATCAATAAAATCGAAAAATCATTCGGGATCAGTTTTGATCTGGATGAAATGCTTACCATGCAGAGCTTTGGTGAGATATGCAATGCAGTTAAAAAGAAAGTTAGCCATTGATGCAATACAGGTATGTCAAGGCTTCGGAAATCGTTGATTTTGCAAACAGGTTTGCAGAAAGTATGTCTCCCGTTGTTCCCATTACCCCCTGGCGTGCCAGAAGCCAGGCTGTAAATCCTGATGTGCAGCCCGGCGACACTTTGCTGATCGTAGCCCTTACAAAGGATGAAAAAGTCGCAGGGTATATTGGTATACTGCCTTTTTGCCTTCCGGACAGGACTTTACAACGGATCTTCTGGAATACCTGCTGGTGGGTGGACCCTGATGCCGGAGCTTCCGCCTCACTGGCGCTGTTTTCGCGTTTTTTGAAGGAAACGGGGAACCGGGTGGCTTTTTCTGATATGACCGAAAAAACAGCTGCGATCCTGCGCAGACTGAAAGGGTATCAGATATCTTCGAGGACAGGTGTCCTATTGCGATTCAGATATGCCTACCACAATCGGATCCTGAACAGCCGGAATAGTTCCCGAGCTTTGCTGATGTTCAATGCAACTGGTGTTTTCAGACTGGCGGATGTTTTTTTGAATACCTTGAAAAAAAGACAAAGATCCGCATGGCTGAAGGAAAATCAGTCAAGTTGTACGGTCAGGGTAAGCAAGCAACTTAACAAAAATCATCTTGATTTTGCGCATCAGCATGCCGGCAATACATTCACACTACCAACAATAGAACGGTTCAACTGGTGGCAGGAGCATCCTTGGCTCGTGCCACCAGATCGGAAGAGC